>CAZMRP010001157.1:0-1503 GCA_964568275.1 uncultured Myxococcales bacterium | reverse complement strand
GATGCCCATCACCCACCCGGATCGGTCAGACCTCAACCAGCGTGCGCGGCAACAGCTGCTACGTCTCCTCTGGTGCCGCGGATGGGCAACTTGACGGCGACATCGAGCCGGGGGACGAGTCAGGTCGAGAAGAGACGGACGGGGACACGGGGCCTGAGGACGAAGGCAGGGAGGGAATGGTCTTCGTCCCCGCGGGGTCACTTCTGATGGGCAGCGATGATTCTCGGTGTCCGCACGATGCTCCGCTTCACGAGGTCTGGCTCGATGCGTTCTGGATCGACCGTCTTGAGGTAACGAACGGCGCCTATGGTACCTGTGTGCGAAGCGGCGCATGCACTGCGCCCCCCTATGTTGGTTCGGCGACTCGAGAGCACTATTTCGACTCCTCTACGTTCACCAACTACCCTGTGCTGGGAGTTGGCTGGGAAATGGCGCGTTCGTTCTGCGTCTGGGTCGGCAAGCGCCTGCCGACCGAGGCGGAATGGGAGAAGGCAGCCCGTGGAGGTTGCGAAATCGGAGGTGCCGCCGACCGGTGTGAACCCGATTTCGACGTCCGCGACTATCCGTGGGGCGCCGGGCCGCCCTCGTGCTCCGTTGCGAACGCACACGTCGATTGCTTCGGCGGTGACACGGCCCCGGTGGGGTCATTCCCTGCGGATGCTAGTCCGTACGGGGTGATGGACATGGGCGGCAACGTCGGGGAGATGGTCGAAGACTACTTCCTGTCCGAGTACTACTCGGTGAGTCCGTACGCAAACCCGCCTGGGCCGACCTTGGACGAGGTGGTCGGTCCCTTCTGTGATCGGGGGAATCCCGAACTCTGCCATGTGGCACGCGGCGCTACCTTCCAGGGAGTCAGCGCGGACGACTCGTTCGTGCTGAGTTGCAGGTACTCGACGCGGGCGCCGTTCCCGGCGCTGGGCGTTCGGTGCGCCGCATCGACGAGGTAGTCCGGATGCCGTGGTCGGGGAACCCGGGCGCCGGGCCGCCTGCTAGGCGGCGCTCTCGACTGATGGGTCAGTAGACCGCCGCGACTTGGCCAGCCGAAGACGGCAGCCAGAGACGATAGGCCACAGGCGGCAAGCCACAGGCGGCACGCTTGACGCCCTCCGTCTCCGGGGCAATGCTGATCCTCGCTGACGTCATGTTCGGGATCGTCACCAGATGGGGAGCTCGCGGGTACGGCTTCGTACGACCTGACGGCACGGAGATCGCCGCGTGGTGCCAGCTTCGATTCCTCGAGGGCTTCGAACGTTGGCCCAGCGCGGGAGAGCGCGTAGAGTTCGAACTCGCCGAACTGCCCGACGGACGCTTCCAGGCGCACCACGTCCGACCGGCCGCAACAACCCACCCGAGCGTTCCGCCCCCGATAGGGGACTCCCCCCGACAGCCCGCCTGTTCACCGGCGCCGGAGATGCCGGCTGCGAAGGCGGAGGTTTCGTCGGGGACGATGGCCTTGGCTTTCATCCGGGCCGGCTTCCCGCCGCAGCCGAGCGCCCCTGC
>CAZMRP010001156.1:0-1506 GCA_964568275.1 uncultured Myxococcales bacterium | reverse complement strand
CCGACGCAGCCGGGCTGGGGGACGCAGCCGACGGAGCCCCCGCCGCCGACGGAGCCCCCGCCGCCGCCGCCACCGCCTCCGCCGACCTCCGCCGACCCCGCGCCGCCGCCGTCGGGTGGGGCGGGCGAGTTCGCCAACGTCGGGCTCGGTTTCTCGAACCACTTCGCGCCGCTGTTCGCCAACGGCTACCTGGTCGGCACCGTGATCGACGCCGGCGGGTCGCCGCCCGACGACCTGCCGGGGGACGCCGCCGCGGCCGTCGCGTCCTCGTACTACGCCAACCTCTCGCTGCGCTACCGGATGACCCTCGAGCACGAGATCGAGGCGTTCCTCGGGCTGGCGTACCTCAACCTGACGCACGAGGACTGGGACGACCCGACGAATCCGATCCCGCCCGAGGAGATCTCGATGGACGGGATGCTGGTGCACTTCGGGGCGCGCTACCTGTACACGATCGCCGGCAACGAGCGGGCGCGGCTGTACACGGGGGCGGGCGTCGGCATCATGATCGCGATGGCGGCGGGCGACGAGGACGACCCCAACTACACGCACGATTCCACGAGCTGGCTGGCCTGGGGCCTGACGGTCGGCGCGCCGCTGGGGTTCGAGTACCGCTTCGAGGCGGCCCCGCAGCTCGCGTTGACGATGGAGGTCGGCGTCGCGCTCGGCTACGTGTCGGGCACGACCGAGACCAAGCCGCCCACGGGGGTGCCGGCGCCGACGGTCGACAGCTCGGGCGGCCAGTTCGTGTTCGGCATCGGCCAGGCCGCCATGCTGAACGACACGATCTACCTGCCGATCATCGACCACGTCTCGTTCGGCCTGCACTACTACTTCTGAACCCGCGGGAGCGCTCGCCCTTCGACTCGCTTCGCTCGCTCAGGGCTGCGCGGCTCCCCTGACTACGGGCGCTCCCGGACCGGATCCGGCGCGGTGAGCAGCAGCCACAGGCTGGCGCCGGTGTCGAGCTCGAGCACCAGGCCCCTCCGGCTGTCGTAGCCCAGGCCGAATTGGAACCTCCCGCGGAAGGCGCAGCCGTCGTGCCCGCGCACGGCGCCGCCCATCACGTCGTCCGCGGCGACCTCGTCGGACTGCGCCCGCAGCTCGCGGGCCCGCTCGGCGTTCCCCTCCCGGTCGGCGAGCCAGGCCAGCCAGCGCAGGGCCTGGCGCCCCGCGGCGCTCAGGGCCTCGCCGTCCTCGAGCGCCTCCATCTCCGCGCGCAGCGCCTCGAGCGCGGCCGCCTCCGGCTCGGGCGCCAGGCCGGCCAGCGCGAAGCGGTTGAACCGTCCGAACGAGGCGTTGTCGGGGTCGAGGTCCTCGCTGCGGAAGAAGCGCTGGGCCCCCTCGCCGGTCTCGCCGAGCGCCGCGAGCGCGACGCCGAGGTTGTTCAGCACGCGGGCGCGTCGGGCGGCGTCGAGCGACTCGTCCTCGGCCAGGGCGCGGTAGGCGTCGCGCACCGCCTCCGGGCCGCCCGTGCCCGAGCGCCAGCGGACGGCGAGCAGGTCG
>CAZMRP010001155.1:0-1508 GCA_964568275.1 uncultured Myxococcales bacterium | reverse complement strand
CGGCTTCCTTGCAGGACTCGGTTGCGCTGTCGAGCCGCGCCTGCAGGTCGCTCTCGACCGTGTCGGAGCCAGTCGTCGCCGCGGTGGTGGCCGAGCTGTCCGAGCCGCCGCAGGCGGCGAGCAGCAGCGCCAGCAGGAACAGCGCGAGCGCCGCCGCGACGCGCCTCACGACGCTTCGGTCCCGGCCGCCTCAACCTGGCGTTTGAGCTCCTCGGCCTCGGCGTCGCGGTTCACCGTGACCAGGGCGCCGCGGTACAGCCGCGGGAGGTCGAACCCGGCGTCGGCGAGGGCCTGCGGGCCGTAGCTCACTCCGCGCCACGTCATCCCGTCGCCGTCCACGGCGACGAGCCGCTCGGCCACCACGGCGTTCGCGCGACCGGCGAGCTCGGCGGCGCGGATGGTGCCCTCGAGCTGCTTCTGCCACCGGTAGTCGACGCTGGTGCCGCAGGCGCCGCCGCCGGGCCGGGCGCGGCGGTACAGCGCCGCCGCCAGCTCGAAGTCGCCGGTCGCCTCGGCGGCCTGCGCCACGTCGCGCATCACGTAGGACCAGCTCGCCCCGCCCCAGGCGTACGTGGATTCCTCCTCGGTGCGGAGCGGCCCCGGGTAGCCGAGGCTCTCGAGGTACGCCAGGCCGGTGCGCACGACGGCGTGGAAGTCGCCGGCGTACTTGGCCTCGTCGAGCGCCCGGGCCAGTTCCTCGCGGGCCGGGTCGGGCTCGCCGGGCCGGGCGAACGAGCCGCGCCCGGCTTCCTCGAAGACGCCGACCTCCGTCCCTGCGTCGCGGACCGCGGCGAGGAAGTACGCCAGGTCGTCCAGCTCGGCGGCCGCCGGCGCCTCGGCGACGAGCGTTCCTTCGCGGACGCGGAGCACGGCGAAACCGTCGAGCGATGCGCGGACCGCGGCGACGTCTTCGGGCGTCGGCGGCGCCGGCGGCCGGCTCTCCGGGGCGTCGGCCCAGCGCCGCTCGAGGATCCGTTCCAGCGCCGTGCCGGCGCCCCGGACGTGGCGGGCGTGGAACCGCAGGAGTTGCGGCAAGGAGGTCGACGTTCCGGACTCGCCCAGCAGCGTGAACAGCATCTCGACCACGGCCCGGTCCGGCCGCGTCAGCATCCCGCCCGCGACCGAGTAGTCGTCGCACGGCTCGGCGGCGGCCAGGCAGTCGGCCAGCAGTTCCGCCAGCGTGCGGAGCAGCTCGTCCTCGGTCAGGCCGACGGCGGCCGCGCGCGCCAGATCCTCGGCGCGCGACGCCAGGCCGCCCTGGAGGTTGGCGGCGTCGAGCAGACGGCTCGCGCGTTCCAGCGTCGTCTCGCCGCCGGAGCGGGTCGCGAGGTCGTCCGGTTCGTCGACTCCGGTGGGATCGCCGGCGCCGTGGGGGTCGACCGGTGCGGGGCGCGGACAGCCGAGCAGCAGCGGCAAGGCGAGCCCGGCGAGCCACCGGCGGCGGGCGCCCGCGACCCCGCGGCGGCGCGGCCGGCGGCCGGTCGGCCGGGCCTCGGCGGGGAAGGCGG
>CAZMRP010001154.1:0-1508 GCA_964568275.1 uncultured Myxococcales bacterium | reverse complement strand
GTCCCGGCGTCGGACCGTTCCACCAGCGTCCCGACCAGCGCCTCGGCCGCGGCCGGCGACGCGGCGGCCAGCGCCTGCCGCAGCTCCTCCGTGCGCCCCGTCTCCGCCAGCGCCAGCAGCTTCACGGGCGAGGTCATCCCAACTCCTCCAACCGGACGCGCTCGGCCGCCGGCAGCTCGCGGACCTCGAAGGCCTCCCGTCGGGCGCTCCAGATCCGCCGCTCGCCGCCGAGGAACCCGTCGGGCCCGAAGCGGTAGCGCTGGTAGCCGGCGGTGCGCGACGACCGGCCCCCGTGGTCGCTCACCGAGGGCGCGCCGAGCACGCGCAGCGGCCCGCGGCGGGTCTCGACCTCCCAGTGCAACGAGAGGTGGCGATGCCCGTGGAGCACGACGGCGCCGGTGCCGGCGAGCAGCTCGAGCAGCTCGCGCCAGTCGTGGAGTCCGTTGAGCCACTGCTGGAGCGGCTCGGCGTACGGCACCGGGGGATGGTGCACGAGGACGACCAGCGGCGGGCGACACAGCGGGTGCCGCAGCAGCTCCGCCAGGCGGTCGAGCTGCCGGGCGCCGAGGGTGCCGCGGGCCTGGATCGGCGAGGCGGGCCAGCCGGAACACAGCCCGAGCACGGTGAGCCCGGGGCGCGGCTGGAGGAACGGGAACAGGTCGTCGGGAAACGGCGCCGCGCTGCGGGCGAAGACGCCGAAGTAGATTTCGAACAACCGCCGCCGGTGCGCGTCGGCGGTGTAGCGGTCGTGGTTGCCCGGCACGGCCGAGATCCGCTCGGCCGGCAGGCCCGAACGGCCGAGCAGCTCGCGCGAGGCGGCGAACTCCTCGGGCAGGCCGAGGTTGACCAGGTCGCCGCCGACGACGAGCTGGTCGGGGGGCTCGCGGCGCAAATCGTCCATCGCCCGCAGCAACAGCTCGTACGGATGCCGCTTGCGCCGCAGCACCGCCAGGTTGAGCCAGCCCAGGGCGCGCTTGGTCAGCAGGTCCGTGGGACGGAAGCGCGCGATGCCCGTGGGATGCAGATCGCTGACGTGGGCGACGACGACCGGGGCGACCTCGCTCATGACGGGCGCACCCTAGCAACGGGCCGCGCCGCCAGCAACCGCCCGGACGACCCCCGAAGCGCACCGGAACGCCGCGCGCCGGGCCGGCGACCCTCAAGGCGTCGCCGCGGACAGACCGAGGCGGGCCCGCACCGTGGAGGCCGCCGTCCCGCCCGGAAACTCCAGCAGGTACTGCTGCAGGCACTCGCGCTCGGCGGCGCCCTGGCCCCGTGCCCCGAGCAGATTGCACAGGGCGAGCCGGGCGTCCTCGCGCAGCCGGCCGTTCGGATAGCGGTCGAGATAGCGCTGGTACAGCGCCTGGGCGCGCGCCGGGTCGCCCAGCTGCCGGCGACAGACCCGCGCCAGGTCGAGCAGCGTGACCTCGGCCGCGGAGGCGGACGGGGCGGTCTCGACCAGCGCCTCCAGCTCGGCCGCCGCCGCCACCGCATCGCCCGCGCGCAGC
>CAZMRP010001153.1:0-1512 GCA_964568275.1 uncultured Myxococcales bacterium | reverse complement strand
CCACCGTCGTCATTCCGACTCCTCCCTCCGCCATCGCCAGGTGGTGCCGCACCAGCGCCTCGGACGGCATCCCTTCCGGACACATCCCCTCGTAGGCCCCCGCCTTCACGAACCGGTTGCGCAGCTCGAGCCCACCGAGCCGTGCGGGTTCGAACGCCCTGCGGAGCGTCTCGTTCATCGCCGGCGAGGGATACACGATCGGCCGCGCCCCTGCCAACTACGGGATGGGACGCACGACCTGTTGCGGAGTATCCTCGTCGCGGAGGACCGGGGCATGTGGCAATACCTGAAGCTCCACGAGACGTACGTCCGCGAGCTGCTCGACGGCAAGCACGGGGCGCCGACGGCCGCGCGGTGGGCCGAGGCGCTGACGTTCCACGAAACGCAGCTCTCGCGGATGCAGCACGAGCGGCTGATCCACCTGCTCGTGACGATGTTCGTGGCGCTGTTCGGGCTGCTCGCGCTGGGGTTCGTCGCCGTCCATACGACGCTGCCCGGGCTGATCGTGGTGCCGCTCCTGCTGGTGCTGACCGCCGCCTACCTGCTGCACTACTTCCGCCTCGAGAACGGCGTCCAGCGCTGGTACCACCTGGGCAACCGCCTCGCCGAGCGCACCGGCACGCTCGGCGCCCGCTACGACGACGGCCGCGTCACCCCGTTCGGGGCCTGAGCGGGACCGGCGCGACCGTGGCACCGCGGCGGCGGCCGGAGTATCCTCGCGACATGCATCGCACCTGCATCGTGGCCGTTCTCCTCGGCGCGTGGGCCGCGCCTGCCCGCGCCGAGCATCCCGGGCTCTACTTCGGCGCCGAGGACGTCGCCGGCCTGCAGGCCCGCGCCGCCGACGCGACCGACACCGGCCTCGGCTGGACCTTCGCCGAGGTCTTCGACGACCTGCGCGAGACGGCCGACGGCTATCGCGCCGCGCGCTACTCCGTCACGATCTCGATCCCGGACCCCGACGGGCTCGGCTCGGTCCCGTGGTCCTACACGCTCTCGGCGACCATTCCGCCCCGGCACTCGAGCAACCCGGCGTATCCGCCCTGGACCCGCCTCTCGCGCGACCTCCAGGCGCGGATGGAGACGCTGGCCTTCGCCTACGTGGTGACCGGCGACGCCGGCTACCTTGCGAACGCCGAGCGGACCGGCGCCCTCGACATCGCGCTCGACATCGCCGCCTGGAGCCGGTGGACCGATCCGGAGTACACCTGCGGAACCGGCAACTCCTGTCTCGACACCGCCCACCTCACGCTCGGCACGTCCTTCGTGTACGACGCGGGCTTCGCCGCCCTCTCCGCGACCCAGCGGACCACCCTGCGGACGGCGATCACCGACAAGGGCGTCGCGCCGCTCCGCACGGACGTCGCCGCGGGCGACGCGTCGGCGTGGTTCAACGGCTACGCGCTCCGCATGACCGGCCTCGCCGTCGGCGCGGCGGCGGTCGCCGACGAGGCGGGCGCGGCGGCCGAGCCGTGGCTCGCGCTCGCGCACGACGCCATCGCCGGCTTCTTC
>CAZMRP010001152.1:0-1514 GCA_964568275.1 uncultured Myxococcales bacterium | reverse complement strand
GGGCCGCAGCTCGCCGTGGCCCGCGAACAGCAGCGCGCGCTCCAGCACGTTGGCCAGTTCGCGGACGTTGCCCGGCCAGTCGTACAGCGCCAGCGCCGACGCCGCCTCGGGGCTGAGCCGCGGCGGCTCGCCGGGCCGCAGGCGCGCCAGCAGGTGCTGGGCCGTGGGCAGGACGTCCTCCCGCCGCTCGCGCAGCGGCGGCAGCAGGATGTCGACCACCGCCAGCCGGTAGTACAGGTCCTCGCGGAACCTGCCGGCGGCGATCGCTGCGGCGAGGTCGCGGTTGGTCGCGGCGACGACGCGGATGTCGACCCGCACCGGTCCCGTGCCGCCCAGGCGCTCGAAGGACCGCTCCTGCAGCGCCCGCAGCAGCCGGACCTGGAGCCCCGGCAGCATCTCGCCGATCTCGTCGAGGAACAGCGTCCCGCCGTCGGCCTGCTCGAACCGGCCGATGCGGCGGCTCTCGGCGCCGGTGAACGCCCCGCGTTCGTGGCCGAACAGCTCGCTCTCCAGCAGCGTCTCGGGGACCGCCGCGCAGTTGAGGGCGACGAACGGGCCGTCCCGGCGGTCGGACAGCTCGTGGATCGCGCGCGCCACCAGCTCCTTGCCCGTGCCGCTCTCGCCCCGCACCAGCACCGTGGCGGTGGAGCCGGCGGCCCGGCGCACGGTCTCGCGGACCCGGGCCAGACTCTCGCTCAGGCCGACCAGCGTGCGCGGTTCGTCGCCGCCGTCCCCGGCCGGCTCCCCGGGCGGCCCGGGCCGCTCGAGGATGTCCGCCACGACGCTGCGCAGCTCGTCGATGTCGATCGGCTTCTCGAGGAAGTCGCGGGCGCCGAGCTTCATCGCCTCGACGGCGAGCCGCACGTCGCCGTGCGCGGTGACGACCACCACCGGCAGCTCCGGGTGCCGCGCGTGGATCCGCCGCAGCGCGCCGATGCCGTCGAGCCGCGGCATGCGCACGTCGAGCAGCAGCAGGTCGAGGGTTCCGTCGGCGGCGCGCACCGCCTCCTCGCCGTCGGCGGCGTAGCGGCAGGCCAGGCCGGCGGATTCGAGCGCGGCGCCGAGCATCCGGCGATGGGCCGCGTCGTCGTCCGCGATCAGCACGGTCCTAGCCGCCACCGCCCGCCCTCCTCGGCCACTCGGCCCGCACCAGCGCCCCGGCGCCCGGGGCGGCATCCAGCTCCAGGCGTCCGCCGTGGTCCTCCACCGCCTGCTGCGCCACCGCGAGGCCCAGGCCGAGGCCGCCGGGCTTGGTGGAATGGAACGGGCGCAAGGCCCGCTCGCGCTCTCCGGGCGGGATCCCGGGACCCTGGTCGAGCACCTCGAGCACCAGCCGGTCGTGTTCGCGTGGGGCCAGCCGGACCGTGACCGCGCCGCCGTCGGGCGAGGCTTCGATCGCGTTCATCACCAGGTTGACCACGAGGTCGCGGAAGCGCTCGGCGTCGAGCTGCGCCTCGGGGCCGGGGTCCGGGGGCAGCTCGAGCACGAGCCGCAGCGAGCGGGCCGCGAGGTCG
>CAZMRP010001151.1:0-1519 GCA_964568275.1 uncultured Myxococcales bacterium | reverse complement strand
GTAGGCCCGCAGCGGCGCGTCCCCGGCGACCAGCGCGTGCCCGACCGCGACCACGCCGAGCAGGACCAGCGGGGTGCGGAAGCCGGCGAGCCCGTCCGCGGAGGCCGGTCCGGCGAACATCGCGCCGAGCACGCGAGCGGCGGCCGGAAGCGACGCGGCGCGGAAGCAGACCCACGCCAGGTTGACGCACAGCAGCGTGAGCAACGCGCCGGCGATCTTCCAGGCCCACGACGCCCGCACGCGCGCCATCGCGGCCCGCCCCTCCGTCAGGTCGCGGAACGCCCGATGGAGGACCAGCAGCGCGCCGTGGAGCAGGCCCCAGACCACCATCGTCCAGGCGGCGCCGTGCCACAACCCGGCGAGGGCCATCGTGGCCAGCAGGTTGAGGTAGGTGCGCAGCCGGCCGCGGCGGGAGCCGCCCAGGGGAATGTAGAGGTAGTCGCGCAACCAGAACGACAGGCTGATGTGCCAGCGCCGCCAGAAGTCGGCGATGCTCGTGGCGAGGTACGGCAGCCGGAAGTTCGGCGGCAGCTCGAACCCGAGCATTCCGGCGGCGCCGCGCGCCAGGTCGGTGTAGCCGGAGAAGTCGCAGTAGAGCTGGGCGGTGAAGGCGAAGGCGCCGATCCAGGCGGCGGGCGCGGTGAGCGTCCCGGTGCCGTCGAACGCGGCGGACACCGCGGGGGCCAGGGCGTCGGCGAGGACGAGCTTCTTGAACGCGCCGCCGAGGAACACGAACACGCCGACGGAGAACCGCTCGGCATCGAACGCCGCGGGCCGCTCGAGCTGGGGCAGCAGCTCGGCCGGGCGGACGATCGGGCCGGAGACGACGCTGGGGAAGAACGTGGCGTACGCGAGGAACCGCACGAAATTCCGCTCGACCGGGTGCGTCCCGCGGCCGACGTCGACGACGTAGGCGACGAGTTGGAAGGTGAAGAACGAGATCGCCACCGGCGCGACCAGGCCGGGCAGCGGCAGCAGGTTGGGCAGGCCGGCGAGCGAGCCGAGCGCCAGCAGCTGGCGCAGGAGGAAGTCGGCGTACTTGAACAGCACGAGGTTGCCGAGGAGCAGCGCGACGGTCGCGAAGAGCAGCGGGCGGCGGCGGTCGGGCCGGCGCGCGAGCCACAGGCCGGCGCCGAAGGCGAGGGTCGCGGCCGCCGCCAGCAGGGCGAGACCGAGGCAACCGAAGGTCCAGAGGAAGAACGCGCCGGCGGCGAGCAGCACCGCCGGCACGGCGCGCCGCGGCGCCGACCAGCGCAGCAGCACCACCAGCAGCAGGAAGTAGAGGTAGCTGTAGCTCGTGAAGGCCATGCTCGACCGTGGTCCCCGCGTCGCGCGTGACGCTACCAGAGCGGCAAGGCCCGGGCCAGACGGAGCACGAAGTCGGCTCGCGGGGACCGACCGACCACGACGCCCGTTGCCGCAATCTCCCGGCCAAGCTATACTTTTCCGGTTCCGGCGGGGAGACCGGAGAAGGGAGGCCGCCGACGTGATTCGTCCGACGAGTGTGGCGGTGGTGGTG
>CAZMRP010001150.1:0-1529 GCA_964568275.1 uncultured Myxococcales bacterium | reverse complement strand
GGCATCCCGGCCCGGCGACCGAGACGAACAGCAGCGTGGCCGCCCAGGCGATCCGCCGCGTCATCTCAGCCTCCGTCGGGGCGCGGGACGACCGCGACGGGCTCGAACGAGAGCACCTCCGACAGCGGTTCCAGCACCGGCGGCTCCCACAACGTGTGCAGGACGAGGTCCCATTCGTCGAGCGAGCCGTTGGGCGCGCCGGTGGGACCGCGGTCCTCGACCAGCACCGCGGCGTGGGACTTGCCGAGGTTCGGGCCGAACCGCCACCCGATCATCGCGCCGGCCTCCGCCCCGCCCGGGCCGAAGCGGATCGGAGCTCCGCCGGTCCCGACGTAGACGCCGTCCCGCCGGCCCGCGATCTGGATCCTCGAGTCCGCGTGGCGTTCCAGCAGCCTGGCCACCGAGGTGTAGCTCTCGTGCGCGAGTCCCGACAGGCGCCAGGCCGCGACGACGAGGTCGGCGCAATCCGCGCCCACGAACAGTTCCGCCTGGTGCGACGGCCAGTCGCCCGCGCCGCCGACCGGGGCGCTGCCCCAGATGTACGGCAGGTTGGCCAGGCCGAGCGCCGCGTCCACCACGGCGTTGCCGCTGCCCCCGAGGCGAGTGACGCGCCGCACCCCGTCCAGCACGCCTCCCGTGCCGGCCGACTCGGCGCCGGGCGTCGACAGGACGACGGATTCGAGCTCGACGACGGCCTTGACCCGCATCGTCCCGACGCTCCTGCCCTTCCAGGAGACGCCGCGCAGGCGCGCGGGACGCACGTCCACGTCGACGACCCCGTAGCCGTCCCACGGCAGCTCGAGCTCGTCGTAGCGCACCACGTCCCACCACCCCGGGTTGCGCTCGCGGTTGCGCCAGCTCGGCTGCGCGCTCTCCACGAGGTACCAGGCGATGCGCACCAGTCCGGGAAGTCGGGCGAGGGGCACCGGCTCGCGCACCGCGCGGCCGTCCACGACGGCCGCGGGCAGGTCCGCGTACCACCGGCCTCCGGCGCGCACGACGATCCCCAGCCGCGCCTGCTCGTCGAACGCGATGGTCGCATCCTCGTTCGCGGCCTCGGCCCCCGGACGCTGCACGCACAACCACACGCCCTGGTCCTCGCCGGCTCCGATCCGGACGGGCTTGCCGGCGGGGTCCCCGGTCTCCGACCCGCGGTCCGGACCGACGCCCGTCTCCCCGTCCACCGACCCGGGCCCCCCCGGCCCCCGATCCGGCGCGTCGCCGCGGCCGTCCGGCGCGCCGCGCCGGTCGCAACTGCCGAGCCAGAGCGACGCGAGCGCCAGCGCCGCGAGTCCTCGGCCCGCGGTCCGTCCGGCCGGGCCGCGGCGTTCGCCCGGCGGTCCGTCCGCCCGCGTCCTCGGGGAGCCCGCCGACGATCCGTCCGGAGTCGGAGTCCGGTGCCGAACTGCAGCGATCCTGTCCGTAGCTCCCATGGCGCCCCCTCCGGAGGGAGACGGATTCCATCTTCCGGGACACGGCAAGGCGGCGGGGCGAGGCGCGCCCGGGGCTCCAGAAGCGCAACGCGTCCG
>CAZMRP010001149.1:0-1534 GCA_964568275.1 uncultured Myxococcales bacterium | reverse complement strand
CGCCATCGACGAGCCGCATCGTGCGCCCCAGGTCGTGACGCACCGTGACCCGCCCCGCGACCTTCCGCAGGTCGGCCTCGTCCCGCGCCAGCCGCTCGCGGTCGAACGACCGCGGCGTCAGCGCGCCGTCGAGCAGCGCCATCGCCGCGGTGAGCGGCGCCGAGAAGTTGATCTCCACCGCCGACAGCGGCCCGGAGCGGTGCGGCCGGGCCGCGTCCTCCATCCCCACCGTCAGCGCCGTGACCGACAGCTCGAGCCGTTCGACGTCGTCCGCGACGAGCGGCCGGCCCTTGGCGCGCGCGAACTGCCGGGCCACGTCGGCCGCCGCCTCGGCCGCCGCCGAGACGTAGGCGCAGCCGGGAACGCGCTTGACCGCCAGCGTGTCGGTCAGCCACACCTCGCCCCAACCGTCGAGGAACCCCTCCAGCGCCGCGTGGGCGAAGTGGCGGCCCAGGCCGTCGACGGCGTCGAGCACCGTCGGGGGAGCCGCGAGCCGGCCGGCACGGGCCAGGCGCAACGCCTGCAGCCCCTGGCGCAGCGGCACGGCGGCGGCCAGCAGCTTGGACGAACCGCCGAAGAACGCGGCGGGGAGCAGGAACGGCGGATTCGACAGCGCCAGGCCGAGCGCCCGGGCGACGACGTCCGGGTCGTCGCCGGCCAGCCGCCCGGCGGCGAGCACGGCGCCGGCCAGATGCACGTGGGTCCAGGTCTGGCCGTTGTGGGGACCGATCAGCGTGTAGCCGCCGAGCCGCGCGGCGACCTCGTCGGCCGCCGCGGCGGCGGCCAACGCCTCGCCGAGCGTCGTGCCGTGGGCCGCGGCCCAGGCCAGCGGGACGACGGCGGCCGAGTGCCCCGGGTGGGCGAACAGCAGGTAGTCGTCGTGGTCGAGGGCGATCGACGCCGTGGCGAGCCACGGCGCCAGCGCCTCGAACGCCGGCGGCTCCGCCTTGCTTCGCGCCGATTTCCGTCGCGGGGCCGTCTCCCCCGCCCAGGCGCCGCGCAGGGCGGCGACGTCGGGCAGCGCGAGGCCGTCGAGCAGCGAGGCGACGACGGAGGCGAGCTGCAGGCGGACGCGCTCCGCCGTGCCCGGCGGGAGCGCGGCGGGGGCGAGCGACCGGCCCCAGTCGGCAAGGGTGCGCAGGTCCATCGGCGCCACGCGTCAGCCGCGGTTGACGAGGAACACGATCGCGCCGACCACCACGGCGATGACCAGGAACAGGATCGTCAGCTTGATCCAGCTCCACGGAGCCTTGCCGACCACCTCGCCGGTCTGGCCGTTGACCAGGAAGCGGTAGACCTTCTCCTTGTAGCGGTAGGCGGCGATCCAGATCGGCAGCAGGATGTGCCGCCAGGTGACGTTGGAGAACGTGTTGTTGACCGACAGCGCGCGGTGCGTGTCGCCCGGCACGTCCTTGCCGCAGCGCCGGTACTGCTCGTCCGCGAGGCGCTGGGCGCCCTGGCCCCACCCCTCCTGGCGGTTGACGACGTACTCCTCGGCCCGCCACCCGGCGAGGTAGGCCGGGTGGTAGGGGCC
>CAZMRP010001148.1:0-1534 GCA_964568275.1 uncultured Myxococcales bacterium | reverse complement strand
CCTTGGGGGCCGGGTTCGGGAAGGTCTTCTTGTGGAACAGGTAGATCGCCAGCGAGACCAGCATCGCGCCCACCGAGATCGCGAAGGCGTAGTGGAACCCCTGGGCGAACACGTCGAGGTAGCTCGTGGCGAAGGCCGTCAGGTCGGCCTGCGGGCCGCCGCTCACCTGCTCCGCCAGCGCGGCGAGCTTCGCGGACGCCTCGGGCGTGATCGTCCCGCCCAGGTGCGCGTGGCACAGCTCCGGCAGGCTCGCGTTGTACTGGAAGCCGTGGCGGGCCAGCCAGATGTTGCGCATGCCGACGGCCATGATCGGCGCGAACAGCGCGCCGACGTTGATGAACATGTAGAACAGCGAGAACCCCGAATCGCGCAGCTTGCCGTAGGTCTCGTTGTCGTACATCTGCCCGACCAGCGCCTGGAGGTTGCCCTTGAACAGGCCGTTGCCGAAGGCGATGGTGAACAGGCCGAAGCAGGTCAGCACCAGGAACAGCACCGGGTTCGGCGACGGCGTGGGCGTGGGCAACGCGATCAGCACGTAGCCCACGGCCATCACGATCAGGCCGACCATGATCGTGCCCTTGTACCGCCGCGTGCGGTCGGCGATCAGGCCGCCCGCGAAGGCGAGGATGTAGATCGAGAAGTAGAAGATCGAGTAGATCAGGCCGGCCCGCGTGCCGCTCAGGCCGAACTTGGCCTGCAGGAACAGCACCAGGATCGCCATCATCGTGTAGAAGCCGAACCGCTCGCCCATGTTGGCGAGCGCGGCCGCCAGCAGTCCCTTGGGGTGGTTCTTGAACATCGGGGCTCCTCCGTCTCCGGTGCCGCGGAATGGGCCGCCCGACCCGCTGGTCGGACCGCGGAAACCCGACCGGATACCCGATCGCCGCCGGGATGTCCAACGCCATCGGCGGAGCGCCGCGCGGTCGTCGGCGGCGGCCCCCGGCCCCGCGTCAGGTGCCGCGCCGGGAAGCTCCGGATGCCCCCCCGCTCACCCCTCGCGCAGCCGCAGGCAGTAGCGATTCTCGTGCACCGTGCCGGCCATCGCCCAGGCCAGGGAACGACAGCCGCCGCGGCACACGCGGCGGAAGGGGCACTCCCGGCAGCCTCCGGTCAGCTCGTCCTCCCGGAACCGCCGGTTGTACGGGAACGCCGCCGGGTCGTTCCAGATCGACGCCAGGCTGCGCCGACGCAGGCTCCCCTCGTCGAACTCCGGGGCCAGCGACAGGCACCCGCGCACCGTCCCGTCCGACGTCAGACCCAGCACCGCCAGCCCCGCCTGGCAGCCGGCGTAGAACCGGTCGGGCGGGTCGGCGACCGAACGCAGTCGCGGCTCGTCGGACGTCATCCAGCCGACGTTGTCCGCGAGGTACAGCGGCAGGGCGCGACGGGCACGCGCCGCCAGCACGAAGCGCACCAGTTCGGGCACCTGCTCGGCGGCGAGCACCAGCTCGCGATGCTCGGCGCACCGGCCGGCCGGCATCGTGAGCTGCAGCTGCCAGCCCTGCACGCCGGCGGACGCCAGCGCGGCCTCCAG
>CAZMRP010001147.1:0-1538 GCA_964568275.1 uncultured Myxococcales bacterium | reverse complement strand
AGCTCGCCGCGTCGGACGCGCTCGACGACCCGCCGGTTGTGGCGCAGGTCCTCGCTCCAGGCGTCGCGGACCACGGCCACCCCGCGCCGCAGGCACTCGGCCGCCGAGTGGGCGATCTGCGCGGCGGCCCGGCGGTGGGCCAGCCACAGCCCGCGCGGGCCCAGCTGCAGCGACGGCAACACCATCTGCAGGTGACAGTGGACGTTGGCGAGCGCGGGAACCACCGTCCGGCCGCCGAGCTCGAGCACGGCGTCGGCGCGGGGATCGGACGCGTCTCCCGGCGCGCCCGGCAGACCGGCGATCCGTCCGTCCCGGACGACCAGCGCGGTCCCGGCGGGAAACGGGCGCCCGGCGGCGACATCGATCAACCGGGCGTCGTCCAGGCGCAGCCGGAAGCCGGGGGGCCGGCCGGGAAGCCGCGGAAAGGAGCCGTTCGATGCCAAGGTTCGGTTCATCGCCGGCGTCCACTACCCGGGGGACGGCCGGCTCGTCAAGCGCGGCGGCCTTGCCGTTCGGCCTTGCCGTTCGGTTGCCCGACGCGCCCGGGAGGCGTATCGTGTCCTTCATGGACCCCTCGGGCGCAGGCCCGGAGTCGAGAAGCACCGGCCTTCGGGCGAAAGACCTCGTCGGACAGCTGGTCTCGGGCAAATACCGCGTGATGCGCCGCATCGGCGGCGGGGCGCTGGCGGACGTCTACGAGGCGGTCCACGAGCGGATCGGGCAGCACTTCGCGCTGAAGGTCCTGCGGCGCGACCTGGCGCGGTTCCCCGGCGTGGCTCGCAGGTTCCTCACCGAAGGCCAGGCGGCCAGCGCGGTCCGACATCCCGGAATCGTCCAGATCTTCGACGTCGAGCAGCTCGAGAGCGGCGAGCTGTTCATCGGGATGGAGCTGCTCGACGGCCAGGAGCTGTCCCTGGCGCTCGAGCGCGACGGGTCGTTCGAGCCGCTGCGCGCCATGAACATCGCCATCCATGTGCTCGACGCGCTCGAGGCCGCCCATCGCGCCGGCGTGATCCATCGGGACCTCAAGCCGGAGAACGTGATCCTCGTCGCCGGGGCCGGCGGCGAGGAGTGGGTCAAGCTGATCGACTTCGGCCTGGCGCGGCTGGAGCGCGAGGGTCCCGCCGCCGCCCGTCGCACCGCCGAGGGTCGAGTGCTCGGCACGCCGTACTACCTGTCGCCCGAACAGGCGCGGGGCGACGCGGATGTCGACCCGCGCACCGACGTCTACGCCGTGGGCGTCGTGCTGTACGAGATGCTGACCGGCGAGCTGCCCTACACCGGGCTGTCGATCGAGGCGATCGTGGCCAAGGTGCTGGAGGAGCCGTTCCCAAGCCCGCGCAAGCTGGAACCCGGCCTGCCCGAGGGGCTCGAGGAGGTCGTGCTGCGAGCGACCCGGAAGCGGCGCGAGGACCGCTTCGGCTCGGCGGCGGAGTTCGCCGACGCCCTGCGGGTCCTCCGCGACGGCGCCCGCCCGACCCGCTCGCTCGAGCCCGGGGCGGCCGAGGCGGCGGTGGCCCGGCTGGAGGCCGAGTTGG
>CAZMRP010001146.1:0-1549 GCA_964568275.1 uncultured Myxococcales bacterium | reverse complement strand
GGGCCGGCGGAGTCCGGCGACGCGGGACAGCCAGGCGGCGTGGGCGGCGTCGTCGGTCCGGCCGTCGAGGCTTGTGGCGGTGCGGCGGTAGAGGGTGCAGGCGACCTGGGAGCCGAAGCCGGCGGCGAGGCGGAGGACGTAGTCCAGCTCGTGTGGTCCGCCTTGGGACAGGCGGAGGTCGCCGAGTTCGGGGTCGGGCTCGCGCAGGTTGGGGATGGGGGGCACCTCGCCGCGGACGAGGGCGGTGAGTGCGACGGCGTCCTCGAGGCCGGCGGCCATCGGGTGCCCGGTGAAGCCCTTGGTATTGGCGACGACGACGTGGCGGGCGTGGTCGCCGAAGGTGCGGCGGAGCGCGGCGATCTCGGCGGAGGCGCTGCCGCCGCGGGCGGGGGTGTAGGTTTCGTGGGACATGAACAGGCAGCGTTCGGCGACGGTGCGACGCGACAGGCCGTGTCGTCGTTCGGCGTCGGCCATCAGGGCTTCGACGGTATCGGCGACGTGCTGGGGGTCGAGGCGCAGGGCGTGGCCGGCGCTGTTGGCGCAGCGGGAGGCGAGGATTTCGGCGAGGGGGGTGACGCCGCGTTCGGCGGCGGCGGCGTTGGTTTCGACGACGAGGGCGACGGCGCCCATACCGAGGAGCATGCCGTGGCGGCGGCGGTCGAACGGCAGGGCGGCGTCTTCGGCGCGTTCGTCGGTGGCGGCGGCGCCGGTGGCGAGGAAGCCGGCGCCGATCCAGGGCAGGAGGGCGTCGGAGGTGACGTCGTCGGCGCCGACGACGAGGACGCGGCGGCAGCGGCCGGCGCGGATCCAGTCTTCGGCGGTGGCGAGGGCCACGGAGGTGGAGGCGCAGGCGGCGTTGACGTGGAGGTTGGGTCCCTGGGCGCCGACGAAGGAGGCGATCTGCGCGTGGGCCAGGGCGAGCACTTCGAGGAGGAAGGTCCGGGAGAAGACGCGGTCGTGGCCGCCGTCGAGGCGATCGGCGAGCTCGCCGGCGAAGCGGTTGTAGCCGGCGAAGGCGGAGGCGAAGATCACGCCGGTCTCGCGGCCGACGCTGTCGGGCAGGCGCCAGCCGGCGCCGACGAAGCCGCCGTTGCGGGTGGGCCGGCGCACCTCGCAGAGGGGCAGGCCGGCGTCGCGCAGGGCCTCGAGGGCGGCGGCGAGGGCGAGGCGAGTGGTGGCGTCGAAGGTCCCGTCGAGTTCGGCGGGGACGCCGTAGTCCTCGACGAGGCGGACGCCGCGGCCGCGGGCGGCGAGGCGGATCACCTCGTCGGTGCGGCTGACGGGTGCGAGGGTCGGTTCGCCGCGTTCGTCCTTGACCAGGCGCACGACGTGCTGTGCGGCCATCTTTTCCCGCAGCGCGTCGGGGACGGGCTCGAACAGCGTCTCGCCGCGCAGCAGGCGGTCGAAGTGTTCGCGGGCGAAGGGGTCCTCGACGCCGGGGAGGCCCAGTGCGGTGCCGGAGACGACGATCGGCGCGGGGGCGGCGGATTCGGCGTCGGGGCGGCCGGTCGCGGCGGGCGTCCGGGTGGGGGGCGCGGCGGCCGGGGCG
>CAZMRP010001145.1:0-1551 GCA_964568275.1 uncultured Myxococcales bacterium | reverse complement strand
TCGCCCGACGGTCGGAAGGTCCGGAACGAGCCGTCGTCCCCGACCGCGGGGAACGGGACCTGGCGCGGGCCGGCGGCCGCGCCGCCCGGCCAGAACGCCGCAGCCGCCTGCGCGTAGCGCTCGAGCAGCGCGGCGGGAGGCTCGGCCGGCACCGTGCCGCGCAGCTCGTCGTCGCCGACCTGCGCCTCCGTCACCAGGTCCGCCGCCACCAGCAGCCGGAACTCGAAGTACGGGATCTCCGGCGGCAACGACTGGAGGTGGAACACCACGGCGCCGACGCCCATCCCGAGGGCGACGAACAGCGTCGCCGCCAGCGCGAAGATCCAGGCCCTGCCGCCCGTGCCGCCCGTGCGTCCCTGCATCGCTCCGCCTAGCTATCCCATCGGCCGCCGCGGGACAAGTCGTCGCTGCCGAGCAGCTGGCCGCAGGCGGCGAGGATTTCGGCGCCCCGCGGCTTGCGCACGAAGGCCGAGAGCCCGGCGCCGGCCAGCACCCGCTGGAACGCCTCGACCCGCCCCGGGGCGGGCGGCCGGAGCGGCGCCCCGTCGGCGGTGCTCGCCGGGCAGGCCGCGCCGTCGACGTCGCGCCACGGGTTGAAGGGAATCAGGTTCAGCTTGCAGCGCAGCCCGGCGAGCAGCCGCACCACGTCGCGGGCGTGGCGGTCCGAATCGTTGATGCCGTCCGCCAACACGCACTCGACGGTGATCCGGCGGCGCGGCGGGAGCGGGTAGTCGCCGAGCGCCTCCACCGTCTCGCGGACCGGCCGCCGTGCGGCCACCGGGAGCAGCCGGCGGCGCGTCTCGTCGTCCGCGGCGTGCAGCGACCAGGCCAGCGCGATCTTCCCGCCGAACGCCCGGCCCAGCCGGCGGATCCCCTCGGGAAGGCCGACGGTCGACACCGTCACGCGGCGACCGGAGAACGCCGCCGCGCGCGGATCGGTGAGCAGCCGCAGCGCCGGCAGCACGCCGTCGAGGTTGTGGAGCGGCTCGCCGATCCCCATCAGCACCAGTCGGACGATGGTCCCGCGGCCGGCCAGCGCCACGCGGGCCCAGTGGAGCTGGGCGAGGATCTCGCGCGGCGCGAGGTGCCGGCCGAAGCCGCGCGAGCCGGAGCGGCAGAAGGCGCAGCGGTAGGCGCAGCCGACCTGGGAGGACAGGCAGAGCGTGAAGGGGCGCGGGGCGCGAGGCGCCGCGCGGCCCTCGTCCGGGTCGCCCCCGAGCTCCTCCGCCGCCTCGGGGATCAGGACCGTCTCGGTCGTGCCGCCGCCGGACAGCGCGACGGTGACCTTGGTGGTGCCGTCCGCGGAGGCCTCGGCCGCGGCGAGCCGCGTGTCCGGCTCCGCGCCGTATTCGGCGGCCAGCGCCTCGCGCAGGCCGCGCGGCAGGTCGGACATCGCGGCGGGGTCGAGCACGCCGCGGGCGTGGACCCAGCCGAGCACCTGGTCGGCGCGGTAGCGGGGTTGTCCGAGGCGCGCGACGAGCGTCTCGAGCGCCTCGCGCGTGGTTCCCAAGAGGCCGGTCGGGAGCGGTTGCACGGCCCGCTACCGTACCA
>CAZMRP010001144.1:0-1552 GCA_964568275.1 uncultured Myxococcales bacterium | reverse complement strand
AGCAGGTCGCGCACGAACGCGTCCAGCTCGTCCAGCGCCGCCAGCACGCCGGGCGCGGCGACCTCGAGGGCCGCGAGCAGGTCCGGGTCGCCGCCGCACTCGTCGGCGATGAACCGCGGCAGCAGGTCGCGCACCAGCTCGCGGTTGCCGTCGTTCGCCGCCAGCGCGACGTCGGCCCAGACCGGCGGCGCGTCCTGCAGCGTGGCTCGGGCCCGCGCCGCGTACTCGCCCACGCGCTCCAGCCGTTCCAGCACGTCCCGCGCCCGCTCGGCCGGGGGATCGTACGGCAGCAGCAACGGGAAGGTCAGCGCGCGCCCGAGCCGTTCGACCCACAGCGTCGGGTCGTGCACGTGCGGCGCCACGTTCTCCCAGGTCCAGCGCTCCAACGCGGCCGCGTCCCGCAGCAGCTGCAGGTCGGCGCGCCCCTGCAGGTCGAGCGCCGCTTCGTCGACCTCGCCGGCCAGCCGCCGCTCGAAGTCGCCCAGCTCGCCGACGCGTCGCGTCACCGCCTCGACCGACAGATCGTCGAGCAGCACGTCGAGGTCGAGCGGCAGGTCGCCGGCGTCGCGGCCGCGGTGGTACCCCTGCGCCGTGGCCTGGGACGGCGCGAAGGTCATGGCGCCGACCACGAACTCCGAGGCCAGCGCCCCGAGGCGCTCCAGCGCCGCCGCGGCGTCCGGGCCCGGATCGCCGGCCGTCGTCCCGCCGGTCGTGGTCGAGGTCGGCGGCGGACAGGCCGCCAGGCTCACGAGCAGCAGCGTCGCGGGCGCGAATCGTGATTGCACGGAACTCCCCTCCTTCCGCTCCTCAGCGCCGCACCGGACCGAGGTGCGTGACGTACCATTCCTGACCCCAGTTGATCAGCACGCGGATCTCCACCTCGACCTCACGGGTGCCGGTGGACGCCGTGATCCTGTTGCGACGACACGACCAGTAGGGGATCAGGTTGCCCTCGCCCCACTTCGGCACCCACTCGCAGCGGCCGAACCGGAAGCTCAGGAACTCGAGCGCATCGATCCCGCCCAGCTCCCCGTGCTTCGTGTGCAGATCCTCCTCGAACCACCGCACCAGACGACGCTGGTACGCCGCGGGGTCGGGCAGGTCCTTGAGCTGCGAGAACGGGCCGACGGGGAAGACGAGCTCGGTGACCGGTGCCGGGTCGTCGGCGACGATCGCCGCGAGCAGGCGGCGGGCGAGCGCCTCCGCCGAGGCGGGCCCGGGCCGCTCGCCCTGCGCCCGGTTCTCCGGCGGCACCCCGCCGTCGGCGGGTGCATCCGCGGACGGCGGCGCAACGTCCGTCGGCTCCGCGTTCCCGGGGGAATCCGCCGTCGCCGCCGCGTCCGCCGGCGGCGCGGCGGGGTCGGAGTCCGCGGCGGCGACCGGCGTCGCGTCGGGCGCGGCCAAGACCGTGCCGTCGGTCCCGCCCACCTCCGCGACCGGCTCATGCGCCACGTCCCCGGGCGCCGGCGACGCCGCGTCGACCGCCGACGCCGCGGGGCCCGGCGCGGACGCCCCTCCGGTCTCGGACGCGGCCCCGCCGCCGCGGCAGGCC
>CAZMRP010001143.1:0-1562 GCA_964568275.1 uncultured Myxococcales bacterium | reverse complement strand
CTGCGGGGGCGGAGCAGGCGGCGCGGCGGTGCCGGGAGCAGCGGGCGGTGCGATGCTCGACCGCCGCACGATCACGGTCTGCAGCTCGCGGTAGCTGGAGGACCGGGGCGAGTCGTCCGACTCCTCGCGGAAGGCCAGCTCGAACGACAGGTCCTCCTCCACCTCCTGCTGGATCGCCTGCAGCCGTCCGACGACCTCGGTCGCGTGGCGCGGCCGGTCGCCGGGGCGCTTGGCGGCCATCGCCCGGACCAGCTCGTCGAGAGCGGGCGGCACGGGGCGGCCGGACGGACCGGCGAGGGGCGGGAGGTCCGCCTCGAGCGCCTGTCGGACGACGTCGTCGCCGGTGCCGGCGAACGGCTGCCGGCCGGTCACCATGCGGTGGATCAGCAGCCCGAGGGAGTAGAGGTCCGACCGGGGACCGGGGTCCCAGCCCTCGATCTGCTCGGGGGAGAGGGTGCGGATCGTCCCGTAGATGTCGCGGCCGTCCACCATGCGCTGCGGCCCGATGCCGAAGTCGACCAGCCGGGCCCGTTCGAGGACCGCGCCCTGTCCGACCTCGAGGAACACGTTCGACGGCCGGAGTTGGAGGTGCAGCAGATCGACCTTGTGGACGGCCTCGAGGGTCCTGGCGATCTGGATCGCGACGTCGAGCGAGTGGGCGATGCTGAGCGCGCCGTCGCGCAGCAGCACGTCGAGCAGCCGTTCGCCCTCGACCCAGTCGCGGACCAGCGCCAGCCGGCCCTCGTGCAACGCGACGTCGTGCACGCGGACCACGTTCGGGTGATCGAACTCGCGCAGCTGCATCATGTGCCGCAGCAGCAGCTCGGTGGTGATCCGGTTCCCGGTCAGCTCCGGGGCCATCAGGCGCAGGACGGCCCGCTTCCCGGTGGACAGCGTCTCGCACTCGAAGACCTCGCCGCACTGGCCGACGCCCACGAGGCGCACCACCCGGTAGCCGCCCTCGACGACCTCGCCGGCCGGACGCGAGGGTTCGTAGGGCAGGAGCTCGTCCCCGTCGGTGGGACACCGCGAGGCTTCCTCGTCGAACACGCGCCCGCAGGCCAAGCACAGTCTCATCCGCCGACTCGCCGTCCGGCACCGGGCCCGGTCAAGCTACATTGCCTCCAGACTAGACGACCTGCCACACGCAGGCAACTTCGCGATTCGACTGCGGGACGGGGCCGGGCGGGCCGGAGCAGGCGGCTCGGCGGGCGGCGCGGCGTTGACTTCGCTCGGCGGTCCGTGTTCTCTGCGCGCGATGCTGCGGCGACCGCTGATCGTGCTGACCAACGACGACGGGATCGACGCGCCCGGGCTGCGGGCCCTCGAGACGACGCTGCGGCCGCTCGGGGAGCTGTGGACGGTGGCGCCGGGCGACGAGCGTTCGACCACCAGCCATTCGATGAACCTGCGCCGGCCGCTGCGGGTCCGGCGGCTCGGGCCGCGGCGCTGGGCGGTGTTCGGCACGCCGGTCGACTCGGTGTTCGTGGCGCTGTTCGGGTTGCTGCCGCGGCGGGCGGCGCTGGTGGTCTCGGGGATCAACTTCGGTCCCAACCTCGGCA
>CAZMRP010001142.1:0-1569 GCA_964568275.1 uncultured Myxococcales bacterium | reverse complement strand
CGGTCGAGCGCCAGCAGCGCAGCCCCTCGCCGCTGCGGGCGCAGACGTCGGCGCGTCCGTCGGCATCGATGTCGCCCGTGCGCAGCGTCGCGTAGTGCGACGGCTCGGCCCAGCCCTCGGTCGCCGCCAGCGCCGGGCCGCGCACCAGCCGGTCGAAGCCGCGGCCCGAGGAGCGCACGCACGCGAAGCCCTCCGGCGTCCGCGCGCACACGTCGGCGCGCCCGTCGCCGTCGATGTCGCTGGTCCCGCCCCAGTCGTACAGCGGCGACTGGAACGTGACCTCCTCGACCTCGCACACCCGCTCGTCGTCGGTCTCCCCGTCGCAGTCGTTGTCCAGCTCGTCGCAGACCTCGGGCGCCGGCGGAATCTCGCCCACGCACGCGCCCCAGGCGCCGTTGTTGCAGGTCTCGGTGCCGGTCCGGCACTCGCCGACGTCGGACCCGCAGACCCGCGACAACCCCTCGTCGGTCGTGCCGTCGCAGTCGTCGTCGCGGTTGTTGCAGGTCTCGGCCCGGGCCGTGACGCCGCCGAGGCACGCGCCCCAGCTGCCGCCCGAACAGGTCTCGGTGCCGGTCCGGCACTCCCCGACGTCGGTGCCGCAGCCGCGGCTCAGCCCCTCGTCCACGGCGCCGTCGCAGTCGTCGTCGCGGTTGTTGCAGGTCTCGGCCGTCGGGACGCAGACGCTGCCCAGCCGCACCCGGCGGATCGCCCGGTAGGACGACGACAGCGTGCGGTTCTGGTGCACGATGCCCGTCGCACAGCCCGCCGCTTCGTAGGTCCACATCCAGCCCCACGGATCGCCGCGTTCGTAGACCACGATGTGGCCGCCGCTGCCGGGGCAGCCGCCGCTGCGGTAGGACGCGCAGTCGCCGCGGTCCAGCGACCCGCGGCTGATCGCGTTCCACCAGGTCTCGGTGCAGGTGAAGTGCCAGGTCGAGTACGGGTGCGCACAGGTGGTCAGCGCGATCGGGCTCGGCACCTGCCAGACCTTGGCCGCAAAACCCGAACAGTCCGCGCCGTAGCTGCCGTAGTGGGTGCACCCAGGACAGCTCCCCGAGCAGGAACCGTGCTGCGTGCCGTCGGCGCGCCAGCAGCCGTTGCCCCACCAGTAGGAGTAGCCCACGCCGGAGATCGCGAGGTTGATGATCTCGTCGCGCGTCATCTCCGCCGGGTCCGCCGGCGCCGCCGCCGGAACGGCCAGCCAGGCGACCAGCGCCACCGCCAGCGCGCGCGTCAGGGGTGCCATCGCCGCACCTCCACGCCACGCTCCGTGAACGCCGACTGCCAGACCGCGCCGTCCGCCGCCAGCTCGAACACGTCCCACTGCTCCCACGGCCCTTCCGACTCCGGCGCCGCGAACCGGGCCCGCTCCTGCAGGTCCGCCCCGAGCACGACGACCTCGAAGCCGGAGAACGTCACCTCGTACGTCGGCGCCGGGCCCTCGACCAGCAGGTGCGCCGCCAGCATCAGGCGTCCCGCCGCATCCCGGCCCAACCCCGCGATGCGGTCCACCGGCTCCGCGAACCGCAAGGTCGTGCGCGCGAGCTCCTGGCCGGCCGCGCGGTCGAT
>CAZMRP010001141.1:0-1571 GCA_964568275.1 uncultured Myxococcales bacterium | reverse complement strand
GTACGCCTCGGCCCCCGTGCTGCTCGCCGCCGTCGGCGCGGTCTTCCCGCGTTCGCGGGCGACGCGTCCGGCGACGTTCGTCCACGAGCAGAACGCCGTTCCGGGCAAGCTCAACCGGCTCGTCGGCCGCCGGGTCGACCGGGTCGGCGTCACGTTCCCCGAGTCGTTGCGGTTCTTCCCCGCGGAGCGCGCGGTGCACACCGGCTACCCGCTGCGGACCCAGATCGGCGGCGTCGACCGCGCCGAGGCCCGCCGGCGGCTCGGAGTGGCAGCGGACGCCTTCGTGCTGCTGGCCTTCGGCGGGTCGCTCGGGGCCCGCACGATCAACCGCGGCCTCGCCGGCGCGCTGCCCACGCTGCTGTCCGACCCGAACGTCGTGGTGCTGCACGGCACCGGCCGCTACTCCGGCGCCGACTACGACCCGGCCGCCGACACCGCGGCCGCCGTCGTGCGGGCCGGGTTGTCCGTGGAGTTGCGGGAGCGCTACCGCCCGCAGGAGTTCCTCGACCCGATCGGCGATTACTACGCCGCCGCCGACCTGGTGGTCTGCCGGGCGGGCGCCGGGACGCTGGCCGAGGTCCAGGGGCTCGGGCTGCCGGCGATCGTGGTCCCCAAGCGCGGCCTGCCGGGCGACCACCAGACCGCCAACGCGAGGTCGCTCGAGCAGTCCGGCGCGGCGCGCGTGGTGCTCGAGCATCCCGTCGACGACCCGCACGGCGGCCGGATCGACGCGATCGATCCCGCCCAGCTGGCCCGCCTGGTCCTCGAGCTGCGGGACGATCCCGCCGCGCGCCGCACGATGGGCGAACGCGTGCGCGCCCTGCACGTCGCCGGCGCCGCGGACCACATCGCCGAGGAAGTCGAACGGCTGATCGCTCCGTAGGTCCTACACCCCGCGGTCGCGGTCGGGCCACAGCAGCCGGTGGAGCTGGAGCTGCAGGCGCACCGGCAGCCCGTCGTCCAGGATCCACTTCGCCAGCTCGGCCGGGTCGAGCCGCTCGCGGACCGGCGAGAACAGCACCTCGCACCGCTCGGCCAGTCGCTCGCGCCGCACCAGCTCCCGCGACCATTCGTAGTCCCCCCGGTCCACGAGCACGAACTTCAGCTCGTCGGTGGAGCGCAGCAGCGCGAGATTCTCCGGCCGGTTGCGCTCCTCCATCCCTGAGCCCGGAGTCTTCACGTCGAGGATCCGGCGCACCCGCGGGTCGACCGGCGCGATGTCGAAGGCCCCCGAGGTCTCGAGCAGCACGGTGCGGCCCGCGTCGCACAGGGCGCGGAGCAGCGCGAGCGTTCCCGGCTGGGCCAGCGGCTCGCCGCCGGTGACGGCGACGAGGCCGGGACCGAGCGCCAGGACGTCGCGGGCCAGCTCGGCGACCGACAGCTCGAGCCCCTCGCTCTGCCGGGCGTAGGCGGTGTCGCAGTACGAGCAGCGCAGCGGGCAGCCGGCGAGGCGCACGATGGCGCACGGCACGCCGGCGAAGGACGTCTCGCCCTGGAGCGTCCGGTACAGCTCGAGCACGCGCACCGTCGCCGGCTTCGCGGTCGCGGCGGCGGGCGCGTAGCGCGTCGGG
>CAZMRP010001140.1:0-1579 GCA_964568275.1 uncultured Myxococcales bacterium | reverse complement strand
TGGTGCGGGTCGAGGCGACCGTGCCGTCCGGGTTGGCCATCGGGACGACCAGGGTCTCCAGGCCGTCGACGACCGCGGTCGCCGTCGGGTCGGTCCCGTAGCCCTCGACCAGCGCCCGCGCGATGCCGAGCGCCACCTCGAACGACATGCACTCGTTGCCGTGGATGCCGCCGATGATCCGCGCCTCCGGCTCCGGCTCGTTGGTGCCGACGTTGTCGCTGATCCGGAGGCCGACGATCGCCCGCCCGAGCACGCTCGTCCCGAGGGTCTCGACCCGGGCGAGGTCCGGGCGGCCGGCGGCCAGCGTCTCGAGCAGCGCCACGGCGTCGGCGTAGCTCGTGAAGCCGACCGCGCAGTTCGTGGCCTTGGGGCGGTCCGCCTCGCCGGCCCGGGCCGACCCCGGCCCCAGCAGGGCCAGCGCCAGGAGCGCGGTTGCACCGGGCGTCCCCCGCCGATGGTGTGGTCGCGTCTTCGCCTCCGCTTCCGTGCCGCTCAACCGAACGGGATCTCGATCGCGGGCACGATGATCAGCACGACGCGCTCGTCGAGCCGCATCACGTGGTCGCCCTGCACGACGATCGTCGCCCGGAAGATCCGCGCCAGCTCGTCGCCGTCGAAACAGCCGTCGTTCTGGAACTGCACCAGGAACTCGACGTTCGTCCCGGGCAGCACCTGGTAGAACGTCGACTCGTCCATGAACGCCACGGCCTGCTCGTGCGTCATCCCCGCCGGCTCGAACCACTCCTGCGGGATGATCCGCCGGATGAAGCACGTCGTGTTCACGCCCAGCGGGTAGGCCGGGTCGGGCTCGGTGAAGGTGTCGACGTCGAAGGGCACCCGCGTCGCCAGCATCTCGATGGCGTCGACCACGCCCGTCGTCAGCCCGGCGCCGCTCTCGCCGATGTCGTAGACCAGCGGCCGGCCGTCGAGGTCGACCGAACCGGTGGCGACCGCCGTCGCCGTCAGGTCGTGCATCCCCTCCGTGGACCAGGTCCCCTCCGAGGACAGGCCGAGCAGCTTGGCGTGCAACGCGTTCATCACCCGGACGGCGTCGTCCCAGTCGTGCGGCGCCGGCGTGATGCCGGTGTAGGGCTCCCCGACCGTGCCCGGCGGTCCGTTGTGCATCGGGGCGTCGGTGAACAGCAGGATGATCGGCAGCGCTCCGCTCCGGAAGCACGGCGCCCCGCGGCAGTCGGGAGCGGCATACGCGGGAACCCACGACCCGAGCCCCTCGCCGGTCATCGTCTGGTACATCGCCTCGACCTGGCTCTCCGCCCAGTCGTCGCCCGAGTTCTCCGGGATGCGGTCGACCGCGGCCTGCGCCACCGCCTCGTCCAGCGTCATCGACTGCAGCAGCTCGAACGCCAGGTCGCACGGCGTGCTGCCCGGCGACCAGCAGGACCCGTACGGGCTGACCGCGAAGTCGGCGAACTGGCCGACGCCGAAGGCGGCGTCCGAGATCCGCCGCCGGATCTCGGGGATGATCGTGGTCCGCAGGTTGGCCTTGATGTTGTCGATCTCGCCGTACATGCTGCCCGTGGTGTCGACCAGGAAGAACACGTCGGCCACCTGGATGTTC
>CAZMRP010001139.1:0-1580 GCA_964568275.1 uncultured Myxococcales bacterium | reverse complement strand
GCCTGCAGGGCGGCCGGGCCGCAGTAGACGCAGCGGCCCGGGCAGCCGCGGGCGAAGGAGACGTGGGCGGCGCGCGTCCCGAGAATCTCCGGCAGCTCGCCGCGCACGGGGCGGACCCGCAGCGGCAGGCGGTCGGTCACCGGCGCCGGCCGGCCGTCGCCGGCCCGGGTGGTGAGACCCGGAACGCCCTCGAGGGATCGCCCGGCCTCGAGCGCGCGGGCCAGCTCGACGAGCGGGCGTTCGCCGGCGAAGCGCACCACGCTGTGGAGCCAGGCGTAGCGTTCGAGCAGCCAGCGGCGGGCCAGCGTGGCGAAGGCGCCGCCGCAGGTGACGTGGCCGGCGAAGCCGCGGACCCGGAGCAGCTCGCCCAGGGCCAGCGGGAGGAAGGAGGTGTTGCCGTCGGGGAGCGCGAGGCCGACCAGCGGCACGTCGCCGGCGAGGGCGCGACGGGCGAGCCGGTCGAGGTCGCCGGGGGCGTTGAGGACGGCGAGCTCGCCGTGCAGGCCGGCGGCGCGCAGGGCCCCGAGCAGGCACTCGAGGCCGAGGTTCTCGCCGTCGGGGAGCTTGCGTCCGACGAGCAGGACGGTGCGGGCGTCCGGGTTGGCGACGATCGGAAGCATGAGCGACCCCTCCCAACCTAGGCGGGGCGGGAAGGCGGGAGGCGAGGCGAACCGCGGGGGGCTACGGGGCGGTGGTGGACAGCGCGAGGGTGTAGGTCGTGATCGCCGTGGAGCCGTAGGCGTAGAGGCGGATCACGTAGGTGCCGGCGGCCAGACGGTCGCCGGTCCAGGTCTCGCTGGTGCCGGTCCCGAGGTGCGAGGCGACGCTGCCCGAGGCGTTCGAGATGTAGACGTCGGGGTCGCTGCCGGCGGTGCCGGTGAAGGTGCCGGAGAGCAGGACTTCGCCGGTGAAGGTGATCTGGTGGTAGACGCTGGTGCCGCCGGCGATGGGGCCGCCGGTCTGGTCGGGGATCGTGTCGCCCGGGGCGAAGGAGCCGATCGACGGGATGGCGGTGCAGACCGTCGGGGTGACGGTGGTGTCGCAGCTCCAGCCGAACTCGACCTGGCAGCGGTCGGAGCAGCCGTCGCCGGCGTCGGTGCCGCCGTCGTCGCAGGTCTCGCCGGCGCTCGCGTCGACGGTGCCGTTGCCGCAGGGGATGGCCTGGGCGGCGGAGACGGTGAGTCCGAAGGTGCCGCAGCCGCTGTAGGCGTCGGCGACGACGTAGTAGGTCTGGGCCGTCGTCTCGTAGTTGATCAGCGTCACGACCTCGGCCGCTTCGGTCTCGTCGTCGGCGCCGACGACGCAGAGCTCGCCGGTGAGGTCCTCGCAGCGGGTGGTGACCCACAGCGAGGCGTCGAAGGTCGTGGCGTCCATCGTGATCTCGACCATCCGCTCGGCGGGGACGACGAGCCGGAAGACGAGCTCCTGGCCGGCGGCGCCCCAGCCGGTGCAGCCGGTGTCGTACTGCTCGGTGCCGGAGCAGGAATCGAGGCCGGTGCGGGTGTCGCCGGGTGAGACGGCCACAGCCGTGCAGTGTTAGGCCTCGCAGGCCAGCATCTCTGCGTTCCAGACGTGGCCGC
>CAZMRP010001138.1:0-1584 GCA_964568275.1 uncultured Myxococcales bacterium | reverse complement strand
GGCAGGCGGCCGGCCCGGCAGCTCGTCCAGCGGCACGGTCTCCTGGGCGCCGCCGGCGAGTGTCTTGAGCGTCACGGTCCCGTGTTTCGACTCGTCTTCGCCGACGATCGCCACCCGGGCGTATCCCTTGGCCTCGGCGCGCTGGAGCTGCCGGCCGAGCTTCGCGAAGTCGAGGTCCAACTCGCAGGGCACGCCCCGGCCGCGCAGCCGCTCGGCGACGGAGAAGGCGTACCCGCGCTGCGCCGCCGACAGGCAGGCGACGTAGACCGCGCCGGCCCGCGGCGGCCGGCCCACGTCGGCGGGCAGCAGCCCGTAGGTCTCGAGGAACAGCTTGACCGTCAGGATGCCCATCCCGAACCCGGTGCCGGTCATCGGCTCGCCCGAGAACAGGTCCAGCAGGTTGTCGTAGCGCCCGCCGCCGAACAGCGCGCGGCGGTTCTCCGTGCCGACGTCGTGCACCTCGTAGACGATGCCGGTGTAGTAGTCGAGCCCGCGCACGATCGTCGGGTCGAACACCGCCACGTCTTCCAGGCCGGCTTCGCGGACGCGGGCGTGGAACTCCACCAACTCCCGGTACCCGGCCGACTCCCGGAACTCCGTCGGCACCTCCGGCAGCGGCGGCTCCGCGGGGTCCGCGAACTCGTGCAGCCGGAGCAACCGCTCCGCCACCGGCCCCTCGGGGAACGCCTCCCGGACCCACTTCTCGAACTCCGCCGGCGGCAGCTTGTCCCGCCGGTCGATCAACTTCCGTACCTCGACCGTGCGGTCCGCCGGAACGCCGATCGCCTGCGCCAGGAGGGCGTCGAGGTACCGTCGCGAGGAGTAGCGAATCCTGTACTGTTCCCGGGATGCTCCGAGGCCTTCCATGAAGTGACGGATCAGGCAGAACACCTCGAGCTCCGCATCGGACGAGGCGGGCCCCAGGATGTCGACGTTGGCCTGACCGAACTCGCGAACCCGGCCCCGCTGCGGCCGTTCGAAGCGGAAGCAGGTCGGAATCGAGTACCACCGGAGCGGCCGCGGCGCCGACTTCTGCACCTGGGCCACCATCCGCGCCAGCGTCGGCGTCATCTCGGGCCGCAGCGCCAACTCGCGCCCGCCCTTGTCCCGCACCACGTACGCCTGCTCGCGCACCAGCTCCTCGCCGCTCTTGGCGGCGTAGATCTCGAGCGGCTCCAGCGTGGGGCCGTCGTATTCCTCGTAGCCGAACAGCGCTGCCGTGCGGTGCAGCTGCCGCTCCACGTGGCGGAACGCGCGCAGCACGTCGGGGAAGTAGTCGCAAAAACCCTTCTGCGGCTGGGCCGGGAACCGGGGCATCGGCCACCTCCGTGGTCGCGGTTGGTAGCAGGCTTGCGCGCGGGCCGCAAGAACGGCGCGGAGCACGATTGGCCGGCGGGCTCCGGCGTGCTAGACCTCGCCGGTCGGGGGCCTTGTCCGGCCCCGCGTCGAGGCTCGATGACCCGCTCGCGATTCGCCCCGTGGATGCGCCCGTTCGGCGACGACCCGACCCCGTGGCTGCTCGAGGCCGGCCCGCCGTGGGTGCGCCTCGGCGTGCTGCGCGACCTGCTCGACGCGCCCCTCGAC
>CAZMRP010001137.1:0-1584 GCA_964568275.1 uncultured Myxococcales bacterium | reverse complement strand
GCGTGGGTGCAGGTGCGGGCGCCGGCGCAAACGGCGCAGGCGCGGCACCCGGTCGCGGAGCGACGCCTCCGGGCGGCATCACCGGCGGCGGCGCCGCCGGCCCGCGCGGAGGCTGCTGGCCGAACATCGGCGGCATGCCGAGCATCGTCTTGGCCGCTTCCTTCTTGGCCGGCGCGGCGGGCACTCCCGGACCCTTCGGCGGCTGCCCTGAACCCTGATCCATCTTGCTCATCGGTCGTCCTCCATCCCCGGTCGAACCGCCCCCAGTCACGGTCGTTCAGCGATGCGCCAAACGCCGCCGCAGGTGCGTCAGCAACGCATCGACCCGCCGCATCGCCACGTGCAGGTCGTCTTCCACCAGTTCCAGATCGATCATCGCCTGGTCGAGTTCGTCGTACAGCCACGAGCGAATCGTCTCGTTCTGGACCGCAGCCTCGCCCCGCTTGCCCTTGTGCTCGGCCAGCGGCAGGCGCAGCAATCGCGTTTCGAACAGCGTGAAGGTGTCGCCGAGGAACGCGCGGGCCGCGGCGAGGTCGTCGGGCAGGTCGCCCCAGAACTGCGGGAAGCGGGCCGCGTGTCGCTCGCGTTCCGGGGATCCGGGCGGCGCCGCCGCGTCCGCGGCGAGCCGCAGGGTGACGACGTCGTCGACCATTCCCAGGGGACCCCAGGTGTCGGGGACGAGGTCGCCGGCCTGCAGCAGGCCGACCAGCGCCCCGGCGACGAGTCGCCGGCGTTCCGGCGGGATCTCCTCGTCGTCGAGCAGTTCGCCGAGCGTCTTGACGTCCTGGGGCAGGTCCAGGATCGCCCGGGCATGGCGCTCCACGAACTCGTCACGCGCGCCCATCGCCTACGCCTCGCCTTCCGCGCATCCTCAACGCCGGAACTGCTCCGGGATCGGGGTCTGGAAATCCACGCCGGCCGGACACGATCGTTCGACCCCGGTCGGACCGGCGTCGGTCGCCACGATCTTGAACTCGACCCGGCGGTTCTTCTCCCAGGCGCGGTCGTTGTGGCCGGGGTCGATCGGGCACCGCTCGCCGTACCCGGTGGCCAGCAGGCGGCCCGGCGCAACCCCCTGCCGGACCAGGTACTCGACGACCGAGTTGGCGCGGTCCTGCGTCAGCCGTTGGTTGTACTCGTCCGTATTCCGCTCGTCGGCGTGCCCCTGCACCTCGACCAGCGTGATCTGCGTGTTGCTGTTCAGCGTCGCCGCGACCTGGTTCAGGATGTCGAACGACACCGGCAGGATCACCGCGCTGTCGGTCTCGAAGTAGACCTTGTCCATGATCACGACGTCGGTGCCGGTCACCAGCACTCGCCCCTGGTCCGGGCAACCGTCGTCATCCTCGGTGCCGTTGTAGGTCTCCGGCTCGTTGGGGCAGTCGTCGTCGACGTCGAGGATGCGGTCGTTGTCGTTGTCGACGTCGGGACAGCCGTCCTCGTCGTTGAAGCCGTCGCGGTCCTCCGGCTCGTTCGGGCACAGGTCGTTGATGTCGAGGATCGTGTCGCCGTCGTTGTCCGGGTCGGGGCAGCCGTCGGTGTCCTCGAAGCCGTCGTAGTCCTCCGGATCGTCCGGGCAGCGGT
>CAZMRP010001136.1:0-1584 GCA_964568275.1 uncultured Myxococcales bacterium | reverse complement strand
GCAGCCATCTCAAGGTGTCCTTTGTCGCTTGGGCTGGCCGGCGAGGAGGCGGAAGGTTGAGACGTGCTGTTTGTTCCTGAAGCGCAGGCGGGCGAGGCGCGGGCCCCGCGGACCGCAGCGCTTCTTGGCGAAGCGTCGCAGGTCGATGTTCGCGGCCAGTTGAACCAGCAGTGCCGCCAACTGCGCCGGCGTGAAGGAGCCGAAGATGCGCCACTCCTCGTCCGGCACGGCGATCATCATCCCGCGGTGCGTGCCGCTGAGTTCATCGGCGACGTAGTATGCGGACAGCCCCTCTTCGATCGTCTCGACACCGTGGTGCGCTCGCATCGCCGCCTTCGCCGTGGACAAGACGTTGTACGCCAGAAGTGCGACCGCGAACGCGAACAGGGCGGCCTTCGGATAGCCGAGCGTGTCGATCTCGCCGTCGAGGTTGCGCTCCAACTCCGCGAAGAGTCCCTCGATGCGCCACCGGTCCCGGTACGCGTCGGCGATGGCGCTCGCGGAGATCTCCGGCGGCAGGTTCGTCAGCAGATGAAGCTCCCGGTCGCCGTCGCGCGTGTACCCGTCCAGGTGGACGGTGATGCGACGCAGGTGCAAAGCGTGTTGTTCGGGATCGGTGACGAGCACCTCCTGCTCGGTGACTTGTCCGGTGGCCGTCCGGCCGACCTGGCTGGGCGACCCGATCGGCGTCCACGGCAGCGCGCCGTGCTGGCGAACGATGAAGCTCGCGTTCCGCGCCATGCCGAACAGCAGCGACACGGTGCAGAAGTTCCGGTCCGCCAACCACAAGTCGCGCGGTTCGACCAGTTGCAGGATCTGCGGCGTGAGCGCGCGCTCCTGGGCGTGCCCGTCCTCGCATGGGATCAGTTCGATGGCCAGCATCAGGGCAGGGTCGAGCACGACCAGGCCGAAGCCGGGGAGCGGCCCCGCCTTGCTGCCGCGGAGCGGCTTGATCCGCCGCTGCGTCGCCGCCAGATGGTTGCCGTCGAGGATCTTCATCCGGTATCCGGGAAACCGCGGTGGGAGCGCCCCGCCGGTCGCGTCGATCACCTCCCGCATCCGATTCGCGCTGTGGCGCACCAGAGCGGCCGACACCCCAGGCTCCGTCCCGTCCAACTTGTCGTAGAGCGCGGTCAGCGAAACCGGAATCTCCTCCCGCATCGCCTTGAACGCGGCGTGGACCGACTTCCGGACGCGGCACACGACGACGGCCATCAGCGCGACCAACGTCGAGAACAGCAACTGGCGCGTGTACTGCCGGTCGGCGACCCTCCCGAACAGCTCGTCCAGTGGCTTGGGAGCCAGTGCATTCTCCATCGTCGCCCGCACCATCACCGAGATCGCCGCCTTCTCGGCGAACCGGTCCAGCATCTCGCCCAGGAACGTCTTCGGCTTCGGTTGCGACCCAGCGATCTTCCCCATGCCCACCGTCCCCGCGCCCCACTCTGCCCCCTCTCGGCGCGGGCGAATCCTCGGTCCGGCGGGCCGTCCAGACCAACTTCCCGGCAGGTCCAACCGCTCAGGAAGGTCCCTCGTCAGCAAGAACCTGTGCGGCTACGCCAAGTTGGCACCTTGAGATGGCTG
>CAZMRP010001135.1:0-1588 GCA_964568275.1 uncultured Myxococcales bacterium | reverse complement strand
GCCCGCCGCGCTCCCCCCTCCGTCGCCGCGCCGGCGACGAGCATCGCGAGCTGCACCAGCTCGCCCAGCAGCTCCTGCAACCGGCCCTTGTCGCGAAGGTGCCCGCGCTCGACGCACACCAGGCCGTCGTTTCCCAGCCACAGCCCCGGATGGTCGTCGTAGGCGCGGCGCAGCGCCCCGCGCACCTCGGGCCCGAGGAACTTGAGGTCCGCCGGCCGGTCGGCCCGCACGCCGAAGCGGTTGTCGAACGAGCCGTCGCCCGTCGCCGCGGGGCGCGGGCTGATCCGGCCCGACGACCACGGCGTCGCATCCTTCGGGTGGACCGCGACGCCCGCCGGCAGCGCCCGCCGCAGCGTGACCCGCACCGAGGTCACGGGCCAGTCGTTGTCGGTGGCGTAGCTGACCGTGTAGTCGTGACCCTTGAAGGTTCCGGTCGTCGCCATGCGCGTCTCCCTTCCGCCCGCGGCGGTGTTCGAGCCTCTACCAGAACACGTTGCGCCGCCGCCCGAGCAGCTCGCCGAGCAGCGCCTGGACGGCGCCGCGGACCTGCTCGTTGACCCGGCTCACCACCCCGGTGTCGTCCGCGGCGGCCGGCGGCAGCTCGAGCCGGATCGGGGTCCCGAAGGCCAGGCGCCAGCGCGCCGGCAACGGCAGCAGTCCGAGCGGTCCGAGCAGCGGGAAGGTCGGCGTCACCGGCAGGAACGGCACCCCCAGCCAGTCCGCGAACAGCTGGGTCCGCCACAGCAGCGGGTAGGTCTCCTCGCCGCCGACGAGCGCCGCGGGCACGATCGGCACGCCGGCCCGCAGGGCGAGCTTGACCGCTCCGCCCCGCCCGAACCGCCGCAGCCGGTAGCGCTCGGGATACGTCTTGCGCAGCGCCGTGTTGCCCTCGGGAAACACCCCGACCACCTGCCCGCGCTCGAGCAGCGCCTGGGCGTTCTCCGGGCAGGCGCGGACCGCCCCGAGCCGCGACATCAGCGCGCCGAAGAACGGGAAGTGGTGCGCCTCGTTCTCCGCCAGCCAGCGCACGTCGCGGTGCCGCGGGTGGTGCAGCCGCACGGCGTGCGAAAGCACCAGGCCGTCGAACGGGATCGCGCCCGCGTGGTTGGCCACCACCAGCGCCGGCCCCTCCTCCGGGATCGACTCCACCCCCCGCACCTCGGTCCGGAACCACTTCTCCACCAGCGTCGCCACCAGCGGCTCCAGGTTCCGCGCCTCGACGGGGTCGTAGCCGAAGGCGTCGACCACCAGCGACCGCCGTCGCAGCCAGAAGCGGGTGGCGAACCGCAACAGCGTGTCGGGCGTCAACAGCTCGCGGGCGGTGGCCACCAGCCGCCGGTCGCGCACGTCGCCCGGACGCAGCGTCTCGAGCCGCTCCGCCATCCGGTCGCCGAACAGCCGCAGCTCCTCCTCGAGCCGCCGGCGCGTGCCGGCCTCCAGCCCCGCCTCCGTCTCCAGACGCCGCTGGACGTCCCGCAACGTCTCCTCGAAGCGCACCTCGAGCGTCGTCAGCGAGCTGCCGGCGGCCGGCGGCGCCGGGGACGCGGCGGTCGGCGGCACGGGCGGCGGCGCCGGAACCGCGGTTCCC
>CAZMRP010001134.1:0-1589 GCA_964568275.1 uncultured Myxococcales bacterium | reverse complement strand
TGGGTCGCGGCCACCGCGCAGGTGAAGCCGTTGTCGGCCCCGTCGACGCAGTCGTCGTCCCGCCCGTTGCAGACCTCCGCGGGCGGCGTGCAGGCGGTCTCCCAGCGGCAGGCCACGCAGGCCTGGGTACCGGTGGTCGAGCAACTCGTGGTGCAGGAGCGCGGCGGCGCCCCGTCGCAGTCCTCGGAGCCGGTCCGGACGTAGCCGTCGCCGCAGAACGCGTTCCGGCAATCGGAGAGGCAGGCGTCGGTGTTGATGCTGTTGCCGTCGTCGCACTCCTCGCCCGCGTCGACGTACCCGTTGCCGCAGCCGACCGCGGCGCACACGCCGCTGCGACAGGCCCCCGCGGCGCCCGTCCCCGTGGTGCAGGCCGTGCCCTCCGCGAGCGGCGTGCCCGCGGTGCAGACGTGGGCCGCCGAACAGGTCTCGGCGCCGTTGCACAGCAGGCCGTCGTCGCAATCCGACGCCGCCTCGCAGCTCCAGCTGCAATCGTTCTCGCAGCCGTCGCCGGCGGTCGCGTTGCCGTCGTCGCACTCCTCGACCCCGGTCCACGCGTAGCCGTCGCCGCAGGTCGCGGTGCGGCAGTTCGACAGGCAGTCGTCGGTGTTGTCGGTATTGCCGTCGTCGCACTGCTCGCCCGTGTCGACGAACGCGTTGCCGCAGCTCGCCGCCGCGCAGATCCCGCCGCGGCACACCCCGGCCTCGCCGCCCGCCGTCGTGCAGTCCGTGCCGTCTCCCGGCGGGGTCCCCGCCACGCAGAAGTGCTCGGTCCCGCAGGTCTCGGTCCCGTTGCAGTCGTCGCCGTCGTCGCACTCGTCCGCCCCCTCGCAGGTCCAGCTGCAATCGTTCTCGCAGCCGTCGCCGGGGGTCGTGTTGCCGTCGTCGCACTCCTCGCCCGCTTCGAGCTCGCCGTTGCCGCAGATCGGTTCGACGACCTCGCCCACGTCCCCGTCGTCCGGCTCCACGTCGCCGTCGTCCGGTCGCGCGTCCCCGTCGTCCGGCCGCACGTCCCCGTCGTCCGGCAGGACCGTTCCGTCGGCGTCGTCGTCGACACCGTCGTTCCCGTCGCCGCCCACGCCGCTCGTCTCGAGGCCGCATCCGAGGGCGACCAGCATCGAGAGCCAGAACCAGGCCGGCCCGCCGACCCGCCGACGACTTCCCTCAACGGACGGATTTCGCGTCATGATCGCTCCTCCCGACCGCACATGGCCTCGGTAGGATGGCATACGAAGCCGCCTCCGGCAAACGACGTCCACGCCCGCCCGTTCCCGGGCGGGACCGACGCCGTCCCGGACCTACTCGTCCGCGGCCGACACCTCCACCCGCAACTCCAGCTCGGTCACCGCATCGCCCCCGGCCGGCAGCTCGACCGACCGGGCCGGCAAGGCGTCGCCGCTCGGCAACTCTCCGGAAACCCTGACCGACGCGCCCGCCGGCAGTAGGAAGAGCGCCGAACCGTCCACGACGGTCCGCGCCTCGCCCTCCCCCGCGGAGACCGCGGTCGCGGCGAGCGTCCCGGCCTGCACGCGCCAATGGCCGGCGGTCGTGCGCCGCAGCGCGGTCTGGAACAGCTCCGGCGCCCGGTCGTG
>CAZMRP010001133.1:0-1591 GCA_964568275.1 uncultured Myxococcales bacterium | reverse complement strand
GCCGGCGTATTCCGCGGGCCGCGCGTCCTCGTTCTCCACGAGCAGCGCCACCGGCGCGCCCGTCGTCCGGCCTTCGAAGACCCCGGACACGATCCGCACCCGGTCCGGCTCGCGGCGCGGCGAGGTCAGCTCCGAGGTTCCGGTTCGGCGCCGGTCGAGGTCGGCCTGGATCGTCGGCTCGTCGAGCGGGAGGCCGGCGGGCAGGCCGTCGACCACCGCGCCGATCAGCGGGCCGTGCGACTCACCGAACGTCGTCACGCGCAGCAGTTCGCCAAACACGTTCGACATCGTCCGCGACCTCCTCCGGCTTTCGTCGGTCCGTCGCGACGCGCGTCGCGGCGCAGGCGCGGTACAGCGGCTCACGCGCCGCCGCCACCGCCCGCTCCTCGGCCGCGCCCCGGCCGTGCTTCGTCAGCGGCGGCCGGTCGGTGCCGTCGATCCGCGCGTTGCGCACGTCCGGCGCGGCGTCGAGCCAGACGACGACGCCGGTGGTCGCCAGCGCGGTCCGCACGTCGGGGTCGAGCACGGCGCCGCCGCCGGTGGCCACCACCAGGCCGTCCCGTCGCGCCAAAGCCAGCAGCGCCGCGCGTTCCCGCGCGCGGAAGCCGGCCTCGCCCTCCGCCGCGAACAGCTCGGCGATCGTTCGCCCCGTCTCCCGCTCGAGCTTCGCGTCGGCGTCGACGAACGGCAGGCCCAGGCGGTCCGCCAGCAGGCGTCCGACGGTGCTCTTCCCGGAACCGCGCGGTCCCACCAGGTACAGGTTCATCGCCGCCGCTCCGCCCCGTCGCCCCCCGCGGGCCACGGCGGAGGACCGTATCACCGCCCGCGCGGACCGTCCATCCGGCTCCGCCGGCTACGCCGACCTGCCGCCGAACTTGCGCGTCGTCTGCGTCAGATCGTCGAGACCCTGCTGGAGCCGCTGGATGTCCTCCTCCGTCAACGCGAAGGTGGCGCCGCACCCGGCGCACTGGACCACGAACCCCGGGCGGACGGCGCGGGCCTGGACCCGCGTCGTGTGCTGGCACACCGGGCAGGGGACGGGAACATCCATCTCGTTCAACCTCGGCATCGCGGTCACGGCCTCCCTGGTTGCCCCCAATTGTCCAGGAATCGAGGCCGCTGGCAACCCTCTCGTGCCCTCTCGTGCCCGGGCGTCGTGCCCGGGCGCCGGCCGGCCCGAAGCCCCGTGCGACACCGCCGCCGGGCCGACGGCCTCAGCGCAGTCGCGCCAGCTCGTCCCAGAACCCCGGGAACGACTTGCCGACGCACTCCGGTTTCGCGACCGCCAGGCCCGGGTGTCGCAGTCCGAGCAGCCCGAAGGCCATCGCCATCCGGTGGTCGTCGTGCGGGTCGAGCGTGACGGTTCCGGGGTCGACGCCGGGCTCGAGCCGCAGGCCGTCGGGCAGTTCCGCGACCCGCACGCCGGCGCGCCGGAAGCCCGCGGCCAGCACCGCCGGCCGGTCGCTCTCCTTGACCCGCGCGTGCGCCACGCCGGCGATGGTGGTCGGTCCCGGGGCGAAGGCCGCCGCCGCCGCCAGCGGCGGCAGCAGGTCGGGACAGTCGCGCAGGTCGAACGTGCGCGGCGCCGGAC
>CAZMRP010001132.1:0-1591 GCA_964568275.1 uncultured Myxococcales bacterium | reverse complement strand
CATCCCTCGTGTTCGCCGCGTCGAACGTCCCCGCCGTCGCGGCGCACCCCACGCCGCCGACCCCGGACGTTCCCGGCGCGGCCCGGCCGCCGTTGCCGCCGACGCGCGGCAGCGAGACCCCCACGATGCACAGCATCGTCGACTCGCGGATGATCGCGTCGTAGGTCCGCTCGCCCGCGAGCCCCGCGCCCGGCCCCGAACCGTCGCCCGCCGCCGGGTTGGGCACCGCGTCCGCCAGCATCGCCTCGCGGTCGCACTCGTCGTCGACCTCGAAGTCCGTGCACCCGGCGTTGCCGCACGGCTCGCCGATCACGCACCCGGTGGCCGGACAGACCGCCTCGCCCCCGAAACCGCCGTTCAGGACGTTGCCCGTTCCCGGGCACGAACGCAGCCCGGCCGCACCGCCGGCGACCCGCAGCCCGCGGCAGACCGTCGTCCCCGCCACGAGGCCCTCGCCGCCCGGGGAGCCGGGCCGGCCGTCGAGGTCGCGCAGCGACGACAGCCCCCAGCGCGCCAGGTTCTGCGACGACGACGCTCCCGCCGCCCCGTCCGCCCCGCGCCCCGCGTAGACGATCAGGTTCGCCAGCCGCACCGCCTCGCCGCACCGGTCGAGGTACACCGCGGTGGCGCCCGCGCCCACCGTCGCCGCGTCGCTCCCCTGGATCGTCAGCCCGTCGACCTCGGTCCGCGCCGTCAGCTCGCGGCACACCAGCAGCGGCCGGCCGTCGGCCGCCGTGTTCTCGAGCACCACCGGGTAGATCGCCGGGTCGCGGTCCGAGAAGTCCGGCGCGTACCCGCCGAACAGCCCGACCCCCGCCACCAACTCCACGGGCCCCGTGTACCGGCCCCAGGCCACCAGCACGTGCTTGCCCGTCGCCGCTCCCCGCGCCAGGCCCGCCTGGATCGTCCGCATCGGCAGCACGAGCGTCCCCGGGTTCGAGTCGCTGCCCGCCGGGGTGACGAACACGAAGGCGTCCGAGTCGTCGATCGTCCCGTCGCAGTCGGCGTCGACCCCCAGCCGTCGCGGCGGCCACGTCCCCACCGTCCGCTCGCACTCGCAGCCGTTGGCCGCGATCCCGTCCAGGTCGACGAAGTTCTCCGCGCACGCCCGCTCGCAGACGATCGGCGGCCCCTCGAGGCACTCCGCCACCATGTTCGGTCCGGGCGGCACGCACGGGCGGTTGCACTCCCCGCAGTGGTCCGGGTGCACGTACGCCCCGCTCGCCACGCGGAAGTCCTCGTCGGTCCGCTCGTCGCAATCGTCGTCCCGCCCGTTGCACTGCTCGTCGAAGGCCGCCTCGCACACCCCGAACGCCTCGCCGTCGCAGAGCTGGGAGCCCTCGCAGACCTGCCCACCCGTCGTCTCCAACAGGCAGGCGAAGGACACACCCGTCGTCTCCGCGCTGCAGCCGCAGTAGCCGCTCGTCGGCCGGCACCAGCCGCCGCCGTCGCCCCCGCCCGACGGCGCGCACTCGAAGCCGGGCGCGCACCCCACCGCCGTCAGGCACGGCATCGCGCAGCGCCGCTGGCCCGAGTCGGTGGCCAGGCAGAGCGCCCCCGACGCCCACACCGTGCAGTCCGCGTCCCGCTC
>CAZMRP010001131.1:0-1596 GCA_964568275.1 uncultured Myxococcales bacterium | reverse complement strand
CCGGCGGCGCGCCCATCCTGCTCGGCATCGCGCGCGACACGCCCGACGACCTCGCCGCGAAAGTCACGGAGGCCGGCGGCGCCGATATCCTCGTCACCATCGGCGGGGCGTCGGTTGGCGACCACGACCTCGTCGCCCCGGTGCTGCAGAGCCGCGGCATGGCACTCGATTTCTGGAAGATCGCCATGCGGCCCGGCAAGCCGCTGATGTTCGGCCGCCTCGGCGCCAGCCGCGTTCTCGGCCTGCCCGGCAATCCGGTGTCATCGCTCATCTGCGCCCGCGTCTTCCTCGTGCCCCTGGTGGCGCGCATGCTGGGCCTGGGAGGGCAGACCGCGCCGCCGGTCAAGGCCGTCCTCGCGACCGCGCTGGAGGCGAACGGGCCGCGCGTTTCGCGGACCTACGCGACGCGGCGGGGCGGCGAGCTGCGGCCGAACGCGGTGCAGCAGAACGTGCCCGGCTGGACGATCTTCGCGCTGTTCTGGCTGGCCCAGCTCCTGGCGCTCAACGTGCTGACGGAGCGGACGAGCGGGGCGCACGTGCGGATCCTCGGCTCGCCGGTGTCCCGGCCGCTCTACCTGCTGGGCAAGCTGCTGCCGTTCCTGGCGCTGAACCTGCTGCAGGCGGCGACCCTGTTCGCCGTCGGCGTGCTCGTCCTCCCCTGGCTCGGCTGCCCGCGGCTGGAGCTGGGCGACCCGCTGGCGTTGCTGGCGCTCACCGCGGCGGTCTCCCCCGTCGTCGTGGCCTTCGGCCTGTTCATGGCGTCCGTCTCGCGCAGCCACTTCACCGTCGGCGTGCTCACGGCCACCGTGCTGGTGCTGATGGCGATCGCCGGCGGCATCCTCGTGCCGAAGTACCTCATGCCGCCAGCGATGCAGACGCTCAGCCTCTTCCTGCCGCACGGCTGGGCGCTCGACGGCTACCAGCTCGTGCTGGTGCGGGGCGCCGGGCTGGCCGACGTCCTGCCCCAGATCGGCATGCTGCTCGCGTTCGCCGCGGGGTTCTTCCTCCTCGCCTGGAATCGCACGCCGTGGAGGCCGCGATGAGCCTGCGGCTCAAGCTGATCTACCCCGCTTGGCCGCGCCTGCCGGAGCAGACCGAGTTCCACCTGCCGCCGCACGGCCCCGTCGTCTTCGCCGCCGCGCTGCCGCCGGACGTCGAGGTGTCCTTCGTCGACGAGCAGCGGCAGCCGCTGGACACGACCGACTCGCCCGACGTCGTCGCGCTGTCGGTGATGCTCACCTGCCAGATCCCGCGCGCCACGCGGATCGCCGCCGAATACCGCCGGCGCGGCGTGCCGGTGCTGGCCGGCGGCATCGCCGTGATGCTGCACGCCGAGGAGATGGCGCAGGCGTGCGACGCGGTGTTCCTGGGGGAGGCCGAGGGCCACGTCGGCGCGGTGCTCGACGACCTGCGACGCGGGGAGCTGCGCCGGGTGTACGACGCGCGGGACCGGCTGCCGCCCACGGAGTCGATCGGCCCGGCGCGCCGCGACATCCTCGACCGCTCGCTCTACGCCTACCGCGGCGTGCGGATGCTCGACCTGGTCCACGCCTCCCGCGGCTGCCGCTTCCACTGCGCGCCGTGCGCCGTCGCCTT
>CAZMRP010001130.1:0-1600 GCA_964568275.1 uncultured Myxococcales bacterium | reverse complement strand
GCCCGACGAGCAACAAGGCGGCAAGCCAGGCGTCGAGCCGCGGGCGGTGCCGGGGGAGGGGGCGGGCGGCCGGGCGGAGGGTCTGGACCGGTTCAAGGTCCGCGAGGTGATCCACGCGGCCCAGTCCCGGATCCGGCACTGCTTCGACCGGCTGCGGCAGGGCAACCCGCGGGTCACCGAGGCGCGGGTCTCGGTGCGGATCGAGATCGCGCCGGCGGGCAGCGTCGAGGAGGTCGAGGTCACGGGGTGCGCGCCGGAGGACGACACCTTCGCCGGGTGCGTGCGCGCCCTGGTCCGGTCGCTCGACTTCCCGTCCGCCTCGGGCCGGACGGTGACGACCTACCCGTTCGTCTTCTCGGTGGCCACCGGCGAGCAGTAGCGTCGCCGCGGGTCGGGTCGTATACTCCGCAATCGGGGAGGGGTCCGGGGTTGGGGGCCGAGGCCGTGATGGCATGCTTCGGCGAACCGTTCCGCGATCCATCCGGTTGCGACCGGGTCCGGTCGCACCGCCGTCGGCGGTCCGCCGTCACACCGTCGTCGAACAGGAGTCGCGCATGAGGGTGCAGCGGGACCATGCGGGGGCCGGTGCGCGGATCGTCGTGCTGGCCTGGTTCGCCGTCGGTCTGGGCGTCGCCTGCGGCGGTCCGCTTCCGGTGGGCGATCCGCCGGACGGTGGGTGGGACGGCGGGTGGGCCGACGACGGCTGGGTGCCGCCGGACGATGCCTGGGTGCCGCCGGACGACGCGGCGCCGCCACCGGACGACGGCTGGGTGCCGCCCGACGTGCCGGTCGGGGCCTGCAGCGGGGAGTGCGATGCGCACCGCTACACCGCCTGCACCTGCGGCGGCAGCGATCCCTGCGGCTGGGTGGGCAACGGCCTGTGCGACGACGCCTGCAACGCCGTCCTGCCCTCCGGGCGCTTCGACGACTCGGCGGACTGCGCGCCGCCGCCCGTGTGCGGCGGGGACTGCGATGCGCGCCGCTACACCGCCTGCAGCTGCGGCGCCGACGACCCGTGCCGTTGGAGCGGCAACGGGACCTGCGACGCCGACGCCTGCGCCGCGGTCGCCGGGACCGACTTCGACGACTCGGCGGACTGCGCGACGGCCGAGCTGACCTACGGCGTGACCGCGGTCTACGGCGACGGCCTCGACCCCTCGGACGCCGACGACGCCGCCACGGGCCTGCGCGGGCTCGGCTACCGCGAGCTGTTCGACGACGGCAGCACGTCGACCGCCGACCTGCGCAGCTACCTCGGCCGCAGCGACCTGACGGTGCTGTACCACACCGGGCACGGCGATTCGGGGATCGTGCTGACCACCGACGGCTACCTGACCGTGGCGCACGTCTCGCCCGGCGGGATCCGGGCGCGGAACACGATCTTCGCCACCTGCCTGACGCTGCGCGACTCGTGGACCGGGACCTTCGGCTCGACCGCCGAGACCGTGCTGGGCTACACGAACTACTCGTACGACTACCTGGACAACGACGTGGTCGACGCGATGGTCGCCCAGCTGCGGGCGGGGCGGAGCTGGATCTACACCTGGTACCAGTCCAACGTGGTGCTCGACATGCTGTCCGACTACTTGGCCGGCTACGT
>CAZMRP010001129.1:0-1600 GCA_964568275.1 uncultured Myxococcales bacterium | reverse complement strand
GGCCGGCCCGGCGGCAGGCGCGGCCGCGACGTCGGCTCCGGGGGCCGGGAGCGCGACGCCCGGAGGCGCAACGTCCGGAAGCACCGCCGCGGGTCGCTCGTCGCTGCGCTGCGAGCAGCCGCAGCTCGCGAGCGCGGCGCCGCAGAGCACGGCCGGGAGCGGCGACGGGAACTGGCGCGCTGGCCGTTTCACTGCGACCTCGCACCGCGGGTCTCGCGGCACTAGTTGCGGAACGGTTTCTCGATTTCCTTGCGGACCTTCTCCTCGTCGACGCCCCGGGCCACCGCCAGCTCCTTGACGATCAGGGTGCGGGCGGTCTCGAGCATCCGGCGTTCGCCGAAGGAGAGCTGCTTCTCGTTCTTGAGCCGCGACAGGTCGCGGAACACCTCGGCCAGATCGTACAGCGAGCCGGTGCGGATCTTCTCCATGAAGCCGCGATAGCGCCGGTTCCAGGTCTGGTGGTCGAGGTACACGGAGGGCTCGTTGAGGATCGACATCACCTCGCGGATCTCGGCGCGCGAGGCGACCTCGCGCAGGCCGACCGAGACGGCGTTGCGCACCGGGATCATGACCTTCATGTTCGAGTCGATGACCCGCAGGATGTAGAACCGCTCCGGGTGGCCGTCGATCTCCTTCGCGACGATCTCGATCACCTCGGCGACACCCTGAGCCGGACAGACCGCCTTGTCCCCCACCTTGAATGTCGCGGTCGTCGTCGTCATCGTTCCGCCTCCCCGGCGTTCGGCAGACCGTCCGCCGGCCGCGTCCTCCCGCGTGGAAGTCTTCGATTCTACACGGGTCGGGGCGCGCGGCATTGCGCCACTATAGCCGCCGGATCGAGGAAACGTCAACGAAGAATTCGCGCCGGAAAACTCGCGGCTCATCGGTCGCCGTTCAGCGGATCTGGCCCGCCAGTTCGACGAGCGTCAGCTCCGGGAGCGCGGAGACGAGGGCGTAGACCACGTCGCCCCGGCGGAACACGGCATAGTTCAACTCGTTGCGGCGACTCGCGAAAACCGTCCGGTCGCCGACGTCGTAGGCGCGCTCGCCGCCCACCGGCCGGGAACCGCCCGGGAGAACGAGCACCGACAACGGGCTCCCCTGCAGCTCGTAGGCGAGATACGCGGCGTCCTGGTCGCCGACGTGCGTCAGCCGCCCTCCGTGCAGGCGGACCCGCGGGTCGGAGAACCGCGGGACGCGAAGCTGGAACGGGACCTTGCCCTGGAACCAGGCCGCGGCGGCCGTGCCGTCCGCGGTCGACAGCTCCAGCGGCAGCGTCCGCCCCACGACCCGCTCGTGCCGGTCGACGAGGTCCGCGACGAAGGGGTCGCCGTCCTGGCGGGCGGCGAACTGGAAACCGGGAGGCGCCGGCGAGGCGGAGGGAGGAGCCTCGCCGGCGCCCGAGGGTCGAACGGCCACGGGAGAACTCGCGGCCGGTTCCGCACCGGAGGACGGTCCGCGCGCGACGAAGGCGACGAGCAGCACCAGTCCGGCGGCGGCGGCCACGCTGCCGGCCACCCAGACCGCGCGCCGGAGCCGCCGCGCCCGCTGCGCGCGCCGCAGCTCGAACGCCACGCGCTGCGCCAGCCGCTCGGGAGCC
>CAZMRP010001128.1:0-1601 GCA_964568275.1 uncultured Myxococcales bacterium | reverse complement strand
CAGCCGTGGATCAGCGCCGGGTCGTAGCCGTCGCGCTTCAACGCCCGGATCACCCCCTCGAGCTGCCAGGGGAGGGTCGAGCTGCCGGGGAAGAAGAAGTGCCAGGAGATGTTGATCTTGAGCGCCGTGTCCGCGGCGCGGTCGACCACCTCCTGGTAGCCGGCGAGGTTCATCAGCCGGTGGTAGTCCTCGAGCACGGTGCGGGGGCTGGTGCGCAGGATGGCGACCTTGCTGTTCATGGCGCGCACCATACGACACGGAATGTCGTGCGACAACCCGGTCGGCGCCGGAACGGGGGGCCGGAACGGGCGGGCGCCGGCGCGCCGGTCGCCCCGCAACCGCCGCCGCCCGACGTCCCCGCTCGACTCTCCGGGGGCGTTGTGGTTTCATCGTCGCGGCACGGGGAGGCGCATGCGCCGGGGTCTCGCCCCGCATCCCATCCTTCGATTCCGTCGCCCGGCGGGCGGCCTCGTGGTGTCCTGCGCCTGCGCCGCCGCGCTCGCCGCGCCCGTCGCGGCGCAGGAAGCCGTGACCCTCGACCAGTACCGCCCCGCCCCGCTCGGCAGCGACGGCTTCGCCGTCTCCCGGCCCGGCGACCTCGGACACCTGCGCGCCGGCCTGCGCCTCGATCTCGACTACGCGATGAACCCGCTGGTGTACGAGGAGGACGTCGGCGACAGCGCCACCGAGGTCGGCGCGATCGTCAGGGACCAGCTCGTGCTCCAGCTGATCGGCACCCTCGGCCTCGTCGACCGCCTCGTGCTGTGGGTCGGCCTGCCGGTCAACCTGTTCATGTCCGGCCGCCGCTTCGAGGGGATGCCCGAGCCGGACGGGTCGCGCCCGGGCGATCTGTACCTCGGGATCCGCGCGCGGATCTGGGGCGAGCCCGACGGGCTGTTCGGCTTCGGCGCCCAGGCCACGGTCAGCGCACCGCTGGCCCACGCCTCGGACGACGACGTCTGGCTCTCCGGCGAGCAGAATTTCGCCGGCACGGCGGTGCTGCTGGCGGAGCTGCGCTGGCGCTACCTCGTCGTCACCGCCAACGTCGGCGCCCGCTTCCGCCAGCCCTCCGACGTGACCACCACCGAGGTCGGCCAGGAGCTGCTGTGGGGCCTCGGACTCACCTTCCCGATCCTCTCCGGCACCCTCGCCGCGTACCTCGAGACCTACGGCGCCACCACCTTCGTCGTCTTCGGCGCGCGCGAGGCCACGCCGGTCGAGCTGCTGGCCGGGGTGCGGGTCTGGGCAAGCCACGGCCTGTCGGTGTCGGCCGCGGCGGGGGCCGGCGTGGTCCGCGGCTACGGCGCGCCGGACCTCCGCGGCGTGCTCTCGCTGTCCTGGACGCTGCCGGAACACGAGCCGCCGGTCGAGGAAACCGCGGCGGTCGACGAGCCGCCGCCGGTCGACGCGTTGCCGCCGCTGGACGAACCGCCGAATCCCTGAGCAGAGCGGCGGTCCCAGGCCGGGCGCGGTCCCCGTCCGGTGCCCCGGGGCCCATTGTCCCGATTTGTCACAAAACACCTCTTTGTTCTTGACCCCGCCACCGGACCCGCGCCAGATTCCAGGCCGTTTCACCCCGGGAGGTGCCGCATGATTCGCTG
>CAZMRP010001127.1:0-1606 GCA_964568275.1 uncultured Myxococcales bacterium | reverse complement strand
GGCGGCGCAGAGGGCGAGGTTGGTGGCCGAGGCGATGCCGTTGGTCCAGCGGAAGCCCACCGTGGGCAGCAGCAGGAACCCCGCGGCGAACGTGCCGAGGATCGCGCCCAGGGTGTTGAGCGAGTACAGCGCGCCGACGCGGCGGCCCACCCGGCGCAGCTCGGCGTCGGTGGTGACGAAGTGCCGCGCCAGGAGCGGCAGCGTCGCCCCCATCAGCGCCGTCGGCGGCAGCAGCAGCAGCAGCACGAACAGGAAGCGCAGGAACGAGAACGTGAAGTACCCCGGCTCGAAGTGCTGCCACAGGAACCGGTTGAGGTGCGGGTAGAGGTGGTCGACGACCACGGGCACCAGCAGGCCCCACGCCCCCACCAGCCCCTCGATGACGGCGTACCACAGGATCGGGCGGCGGACGCGGTCCGCCAGGCGCCGCCCGAGCAGCCACGAGCCGAGCGCCAGGCCGCCCATGAAGGCGGTGAGCACCGAGGCCACGCTGAGGGTCGTGGAGCCGAAGACCAGCGAGAGCTTGCGGGTCCACAGCGTCTCGAACACCAGTCCGGACCCGCCGGACAGGAAGAAGCAGACCGCGACCACCACGTTGCGCACGCCGGGCCCTCCCGCGGCGCCGCACCTTAGCGCCTCGGGGACACGCCGCCAACCTCTCCCCCCTTCCCGCTCTTTTGACCCGCCCGCATCCGTGGGCTATGCACGACGCAGGACGCGGAGGAGGCGTCGGACGATGCCGCGACGGAGTCTGCGCAAGCGCGTCGAGGAGGCGGAGGCGATCCTGCGGAGCTCGGGCAAGCCCGCACCCGAGGTGGCCGTGGTGCTCGGGTCGGGTCTCGGCCCCGTCGCCGAGGCGGTGGTCGACCCGGTCGTCGTGCCGTTCACCGACCTGCCGTGCCTGCCCGCGCCGACGGTGCCCGGCCACGCCGGCCGCGTGCTGCTCGGCCGGCTCGGCGGGCGCGCCGCGGTGGTGTTCCAGGGCCGCGTGCACCTGTACGAAGGGCACCCGCACGCGCAGGTGATCGTGTCGACGGTGCTCGCCCGGCGCCTCGGCGCGAAGCTGCTGGTGGTGACCAACGCCGCCGGCTCGCTGCACGCGGAGCTGCGCCCCGGCTCGTTCGTGTTGCTGTCCGACCACCTGGACCTGGCCGAGGCGGACCCCACGGGGGCCCACGAGGGGCTGCTCGACGGGCCCCAGTTCACGCCGCTCAACGATTGCTACTCGCCGGCCTGGCGCGCGCGGGCCCGCGCCGCCGCCGCCCGGCTCGGGCTCGCGGTCCGCGAGGGGGTCTACGCGATGATGCGGGGCCCGGCCTACGAGACCCCCGCCGAGATCCGGATGCTGCGCACGTTCGGGGCCGACGTGGTGGGGATGTCGACGGTCCCCGAGGCGATCGCCGCCCGCAACCTCGGACTGGAGGTGCTCGGCATCACCACCGTCACCAACCTCGCGGCCGGCGTGGAAGGGGCGACCCCGTCGCACGAGGAGGTGGGACAGACCGCCCGCGACGCGGGCCCCCAGCTCGCCCGCTGGCTCGAGGCGACGCTGGCGGCGGAGCAGGGACCGTGACCGGCGTGGTGCGCGGGAAACAGACGCGGGGTC
>CAZMRP010001126.1:0-1615 GCA_964568275.1 uncultured Myxococcales bacterium | reverse complement strand
GGATAGCCTCCGCGCGACGGGCCCGGCAAGCGCCGTCGGCGAATCCCACAACGGCCCCGACCCGGCCCACGACGGCCGCCGGCGACGCGGATCCGGCCGGCGCGACGGGCCGTCGCCGATTTGACAGTGCCTCGAGCGGACCGCTACGTTCGGCGATCCGGCCCCCGGAGCCGGAGCGATGGAGCTGCAGGAAGGTTCCGCTTTCGGCCCCTATCGGATCGTCGCCCGCGTCGGGCGCGGCGGGATGGCCGAGGTGTACCTCGCGCAGCGCACGGGCCCCGGGGGATTCGCCCGCGACCTGGTGATCAAGCGCATCCTGCCGCACCTGGCCGAGGACCAGGAGTTCGTCCGGATGTTCGTCAACGAGGCGGCGATCCTGGCGCGGCTGACCCACTCCAACGTCGCCCAGGTCTACGACTTCGGCCGCATCGACGACAGCTACTACCTGGCGATGGAGTACGTCCGCGGCACGTCGCTCGACCGCCTGCTCGCCGTGTTCGCCGGCGACGGGCTGCCGATCCCGATCGCCGTCCGCGTCGTGGCCGACACCGCCCGCGGCCTGGCCTACGCCCACCGCGCCACCGACGCCCTCGGTCGGCCGCTCGGGATCGTCCACAGCGACATCAGCCCGAGCAACGTGCTGATCTCGTTCGAGGGCGAGGTCAAGCTGATCGACTTCGGCATCGCGCGCGCCGGCTCCGAACACTCCGAGCGCGGGGCGCTCAAGGGCAAGATCCGCTACATGTCGCCCGAGCAGTGCCGCGGCCAGCCGCTCGACACCCGCACCGACATCTACTCCCTGGGCATCGTGCTGTGGGAGACGCTGGTCGGCCGCAACCTCTACGACCAGGACCAGCCGGTCGAGGTGCTGACGGCGGTGCTGGAGCAGCCGACGCCGCGGCCGAGCTCGCTGCGCGCCGACGTCCCGGAAGCGTTGGACCTGATCGCGATGCGCGCGCTGGAGAAGGACCCGGCCGAGCGGTTCCAGCGCGCCGAGGAGCTGGCCCAGGCGCTCGACCTGTTCGTCGCCGAGCGGCGGATGCTGGCCAACGAGCAGGTGCTGGGCGAGCTGGTCAGCACGCGGTTCGCCTCGACGCTGGTGATCTCGATCCGCGACGAGGCGCCGACGGCGCGCGGCAAGACGCCGGCCGCCACGGTGCGGGCGCTGCCGGGCTCGACCGACGGCGTCGCCTTGCGGCCCGCGGACACCGGCCGCGACTCCGCCACCGTGGCCGAGGTCCCGTCGATCGCGGCGCCGCGCAGCGCGTCGTACTTCGAGATCGCGCCGACGATGGCCGAGACGCCTGGCGCGCCGCCGCCGTCGATGACCCCGCTGCCGCCCCGCGTGGCGGCCTCGCCCTACGCCCCGGCGGCCCCGTCGACCTCCGTGCTGGTGGCCGAACCGCTCCGCAAGCCGTCGACCGGCGACTCCTCGGACCCGCGCCCGGTCCCGAGCGTTCCGGTGACGGCGCCGCGGGTCGAGCTGGGCGCGCCGCCGCCCGAGGGGTTGTCCGCGTCGTGGAACAGCTGGGGCCGCGGCACGCGCTGGATCCTCGCCGCCGCCGTGCTGGCGGTGGTGGTCGCCTTCGTGCTGCTCGCCTGGCTCGGGATGCGC
>CAZMRP010001125.1:0-1621 GCA_964568275.1 uncultured Myxococcales bacterium | reverse complement strand
GGCGAGGTCGACCGGGCGCTCGAGCTGGCCGAGAAGTGGTGGGCCAAGGACCGCCTCGACCCGGAGGCGCTCGAGCGGATGGCGCTGTCCGAGCAGTCGCGGGGCCACGGCGAGCGCGCCCTGCGCCTGCTGGGCAGCATGGCCGACCTCGCGCCGCGCGACGCGGCGTTGCAGGAGCGGCTGGCGCTGGCCTACGCCGCGGCCGGCAAGACCGCCGAGTCGTGCGCCCACCGCCGCGCCGTCGCATCGATCAAGCCCGACGACGCCGACGCCGTCGCCGCCGCCTACCAGTGCCTGGCCTGGCTGGGCAAGACCGAGCGGGCCGACGCGCTGGTCGAGCGGTTCGGCAACGAGATGACCCGCGCCCGCCTCCGCTCGCGGCTCGAGACCTCCGAGCCCGTCGCGGCCGACGTCCGCGGCGACCTGCGTCTCGAGGCGACCTGGGACCGCTCCGCGAACCTCGACCTGGTGCTGGTCCACCCCGACGGCCGCCGCTCCACCTGGATGGGCGGCGTCACCGGCACGGCGGCCAAGTACGCCGACGACGACCGCCGCGAGACGCTCGGGTTCCGCCGCCTGCGCACCGGAACCTACCGCATCGAGCTCGTCCGCCACGACCTCGGCGCCGCCGAGCCGCCGGAGGCGGCGGAGGACGAGGCGGCGGAGGACGAGGCGGCGAAGGACGACCGGACCGGGGACGACGTGAGCATCGTCGGCCTGCGCGTCCCGGACCCGGACGACGACAGCGACGACGACTCGGCCGACGAGGCCGCCCGGACCCCGCGACCCGCGCGGCTGTCGACGATCCGCGGCGAGCTGCGGATCAACGCCCTCGGCCAGTCGCGCCGCGTCTCCTTCACCCTGGAGGACGACGAGGTCCGCACCGGGGTCGCGTCGGTCGAGGTCACCCGCTTCGAGGTGCTGGTCCCGGTGGACGGCCCGCCCGAGCCCTCCGGCCTCCGCTGAGCCCTCCCGCCGGAACCCCACCGCCGCTCGTCCCCTGAACCCCGACCGTGGTACAACCGCGGGTGCGGGCCGTCGGGGCGGGCCCGCGGAGGAATGGACGATGTACCTCGAGAAGAAGCTGGTGTTCGTGCTGCTGGCCGTCGGCGTCGTGATCCTCGGCGCCCTGGGCTGGACGATCGGCGCGCTGCAGGCCGCCACGCAGGCGGCCCAACAGGCCGCCGACCGGGCCGGCGAGGCGACCAGGCGCTGCGCCTCGTGCGGGAGCGGCCTGACCCGCGCGGCGCTGGACGAGTCGCTGGCCTCGCTGCGCAGCGACGTCGGTGCGACGTTGCGCGAAGCCCGCGAGACGACCGACCAGCTCACCGCCGTGCGCACCTCCCTGCCCGATTTCGCGCCGCTGATGCACTTCCTGCGCTTCTCCTCGGCCTACCACGAGCTGCTGCTCGAGCAGCTGGCGGTCAAGGGGCGGATCGATGTCGCCGCGGCCCGCGCCGCCGTCGAGAAGATGTTCGAGGGTTCCGGGGGCGGCAAGCCGCCGGGCTGGTTCTGGGGCCCCGCGCCGACCGACCGCTGAGCGGCTACAACAGCTCGACCGCCCCGGCCGTCAACGTCCGCTCCGTCCCGTCGTCCTGCTCCAGCACCAGCGCGCCGTTCG
>CAZMRP010001124.1:0-1623 GCA_964568275.1 uncultured Myxococcales bacterium | reverse complement strand
GCGACGCCCTGCTCGACGCTGGCCTGACCCTCACGCCGGAGCTCGCGCCCCGCACCGCCTGCCTGGTCGGCTCGGCCCTCAACGGCCACGACGCCTATCGCCGCGCCGTGGAGGCGCTGGCCGCGGGCGGCCCGAACCGCGTCAGCCCGTTCCTGCTGCCCAACCTGTGCGCCAACGTGCCCTCCGGCAAGGCCGGCATGCTGCTGGGCTTCACCGGTCCCGTCTTCTCGCCCCAGGGCGCCTGCGCCTCCGGCAACCACGCCATCGGCCTCGGCGCCCGCCTGATCCGCGACGGCGACTGCGACTGCGTCCTCGCGGGCGGCGTCGACATGCCGATCCTGCCCGAGCTCGTGCACGGCTTCGCCAACATGAACGCGACGATCAAGCTCCGCCCCGGCGACCGGGCCTTCGAGGACCCGGCGCGCGCCTCCCGCCCCTTCAGCGCGGACCGCAAGGGGTTCGTGCTCGCCGAGGGCGCCGCGGTGCTGGTTCTGGCCGGCGACGACTGGCTGGCCGCCCACGGCCTGCGGCCGCGCGCCGAAGTGCTGGGCGTCGGCTGGACCTCGGACGCCCACCACTTCACCCGCCCGCACCCGCCGACGATCGTCCGCGCCATCCGCGAGACCCTGGACGACGCCGGACTGCAGCCGGCGGACGTGCAGTACGTCAACGCCCACGGCACGTCGACGCCCCAGGGCGACGCCGCCGAGATCGCCTGCCTGCGCCAGGTGTTCGGCGCCGACCTGTCGCGCCTGCCGATCTCCTCCAACAAGTCCCAGCTCGGCCACAGCCTCGGCGCCGCCGCCGCCATCGAGGCGGTGCTGACCATCGAGGGGATGCGCCGCGGCCTGCTGCTGCCCACGATCAACTACCTGCCCGATCCCGCCCTCGGCGACCTCGACGTGGTCCCGGACGTCGCCCGCCGCCGACCCTGCGAGCTCGCGCTGTCCAACGCCTTCGGCTTCGGCGGCACCAACTGCTGCGTCATCTTCCGAGGAGTGTGAGATGCGTCCCCCGAGCTTCCGGCCCCGCGCCCGCGACGACGACCCGCGCTACGCCGTCGACGAGGCCACCGACGCCACCTGGCACCGCGTGTTCCACCGGGCGCTCTACGCCGACACCGACCGCTCCACGGTCGTCTACCACGCCAACTACCTGCGCTATTTCGAGTTCGGTCGCACCTCGCTGATGCGCGACGTGGGCTACCCCTACAAGGAGGTCGAGGCGCGCGGATTCGTCTACCCGGTGATCGAGCTCGGCATGACGTTCCACCGGCCGCTGCACTACGACAGCCCGATGTGGATCCACACCCGACCGTCCCTGCTCGAACGCGTGCGGGTCACGTTCGACTACGCGATCACCCACGGGGAGACCGGCGAGCTCGTCTGCCGGGGCTTCACGCGACACTGCGCCCTGAACGACAAGGGGGTCCCGGTGGCCGTCGACCCCAGCACCGCCCAGTGCTGGAAGTCCTTTCCCGCATGACCGCGCCCGGCGCGCGCCCCGATTCGCGCCCCGCCGCGCTCGCCCTGCGACCCGCCCTGCAGGACCACCGCGTCCGGGGCCGCGGCGCCGTCCTCCCGGCCGTCGAGGCGCTCGAGCTGCTGGCGCGCGCGGTCCGCG
>CAZMRP010001123.1:0-1624 GCA_964568275.1 uncultured Myxococcales bacterium | reverse complement strand
AGGCGCTGCACGCCGGAGCGCGAGGCGAGGTCGCCGGCGACGACGCCGGTCACCGCCCCGGCCAGCGGGAGCTCGCGCTCCACGGCCCACCTCCGCAGCGCCTCCGCGCCGGCCGCCGACTCCTCCGCCGCGGCGCCCAACGGGTGGAAGCGCCGGATCAGGCCGCCCTCGTGCAGCGTCAGCGAGTGGTAGCCGACGGGGAACTGCGACGTCGCCGAGAAGACGTGCTGGGTCACCGTCCCGCGGGTCCCGGTCCAGTTGACGTGCAGATGTCCCGACAGCGCGCCGTGCACCTGCGGGTGGCTGGCGAGCAGCGTCTCGAGCGCCGCGGCGTCGTGGAGCTGCGCGTACGTCGCCGCTTCGCCCAGCAGGGGCGACAACGGGTGGGGGACGTAGGGGTGGTGCAGGGCGAGCAGCGTCGGTCGCGCCGGCTCCGCCGCGAGGCGTTCCGCGAGCCACGCGCGCTGCTCGTCGCCCAGCTCGCCCCAGTTCTCGCCCGTGACGACCGAGGACAGCAGCAGGATGCGCCAGGGGCCGACCGACAGCTCGCCGCGCACGCCGTCGTAGCGGCAGGCCGCGTCGTCGAGCGCGGCGGTCGTCTCGGCGAGCCGCGTCGTCCAGGCCTCGTCCCAGCCGTCGTGGTTCCCCGGGAGCAGGCACAGCGGCAGGTCGCCCGTCGCGGACCGCGCGACGAGCCGCCACGTCTCCGGCACCGGCTGCTGGGCCAGATCCCCGAGCACCACGATCGCCTGCGGCAGTCCGGCGGGCAGCGCGGCGGCGCGCGCGCGCAGCTCGTCCAGCACGGCGGCGTAGATCCCGTTCGCGGCGCCCAGCCGCCGCAGGCCGCTCGGGCAGTCCTGCACCTCCGGCGCGCAGAGATGGAGGTCCGCCAGCACCCACAACACGCCGACCCGCTCGCCCGGCGGCGGCGTCCGGGTGGTCAGCGTGCCGCGGGGTGCGTCCTCTCCCTCGCCCAGCCGGTACTCGTAGCCGGCACCCGGCGTGAGGCCGTCGACCTCCAGCACGTGGAACCGCGACGGTTCGCTCTCCGCCTCGACCGTGCGCCACTCCGTCGCGTCCCCCGCCCGACGGAGCCGGACCCGCGTCGGAGCCGGGTCGTCGCTCTGCCAGACGAAGGCGGCGTCCGTGGTGCCCACCGAGGCGACCTCGGCCGGTTCGGCGCGCGCGGCGCCGCCGGCCAGCGTCGTCGCGGCGGCAAGCAGCAGGCCCGGAAGCAGTCGACCCACGTCCGGCACGCTAGCGGAGGGGCCCCGGGCGATCAACCGGCGCCCCGCCGGCGGGGCGCCGTCAGATCCCGCTGACGTCGAGTTGCCACGTGCCGCAGGAGCCGACGCCGCTGGAGCTGCCCGCCCCGTCGACGAACAGGAAGTACAGCCCCGCGCCCAGCGACTGGCTGAGACGCACGGCCCCGACGGCGCCGGGGCAGCTCGAATCGGCGTTGTTGCACGCCACCTGGGACGTCGGATCGTCGCAGTCGCTGCGCAGGTAGATCACCGAGTTGAGCGTCAACGTCGGGTCGCAGCTCGACAGCGTCACCGTGCGGCCCCCTTCCGGAACCGAGAACCAGTAGATCGCCTCGGCCGCCGCGCCGCCGCAGCTGCCG
>CAZMRP010001122.1:0-1625 GCA_964568275.1 uncultured Myxococcales bacterium | reverse complement strand
CGAACTGCGGCTCCGTGCCCACCGGCGCGCCCAGCCCCGGCGACCGCTCGTCCTCCGTCGGGTAGAGCAGCCGGACGCCGACCAGCACCACCGCGGCGAGACCGGCCACCAGCCAGACCCACAGCAGCGGGTGCTGGCGCAGCCGCTGCCGCACGCCGCGGCGGGGGGACCGCAGCTCCGGCTCGTCGGCCACGCAGCGGGCGACGTCGAGCACCGGGTGCGCGGCGGCGACCCAGCGCCGCACGACGTCCGCACGGAAACGGTAGCCGGCGTCGGTGCGCTCCACGTCCCCGGACGCGACCAGCGCCTCCAGCGCCCCGCGCAGCGCCGCCCGGTCGACTTCCAGCGTCGAGTCGGCCCGGCCCTCGGCCAGCATCGTCTCGGCGCGCTCGAGCGAGACGTACTGCTCGTCGTCGTCCAGCTCGGCGGCGAGCACCGAGGCCACGACGCGTCCGAGGAAGCCGAGGCCGCGCCACCAGGCCAGCAGGAACGGCAGCGCCAGGGCCTCGTCGTCGACGTCCTCCAGCGCCTGTTCGAGGTCCTCCAGGGTGCAGCGGGCGCCGCCGGCGTCGCGCAGCCGGTCGAACAGCGCGCGGCAGACCGCCTGGACCAGGAACGGGTGGCCGGCCGTGGCGCGCAGGACCGCCGGCAGCACGTCGTCCGCCAGCTCCACCGCACCGGCCAGCGGCTCGCGCACCAGGCGTTCCACCGCCTCCGGCGGCAGGAACGACACCGCGCGGTGCACGGCCCGCAGCCCGAGCCGACCCCACATCTCGGGGTCGCGCTGGTCCATCCGCCAGCCGCCCGCGAACAGCAGCGACACCGGGAGGTTCGCGTCGAGGATCCCGCCCAGGCCGTCGATCACGTCGACCCCGACGTGACCGGCGTGCACCCACCGCTCGAGCTGCTCGTAGTGGTCGACCAGCACCAGCAGCCGGGCGGGCTTGACCGCGCCCGCGGCGGCCTGCAGGAAGCGCCGGAACAGCTCGTTCGGCGAACGCTCGCGCTCGCCCGGCAGCAGCGACTCGGCCGCGGCGACCGGCCGCCCGGCGGCGCGCAGCCGCTCCACGATCCGCTGCGCGAGCAGCCGCCAGAAGCCGGCGGACCCGCGCGGGCGCGGACAGCTCGCCAGGTCCAGGAACACCGGCACGACCTGGTCGCCGAGCGCTCCCTGCTCGAGCTGCGCGAGCAGCGTGGTCTTGCCGACCTGCCGCGGGCCCCACAGCACGACCAGCGACGCGCCGGCCTCGACCCCCTCCACCGGCCGCACCAGCTCGCCCCGCAGGGCCTCCAGCTCCGCCTCCCGCCCCACGAACAGCGACGCCTCCCGGACCGGACCGGCCGTGACGTACGGGTTCGCGCCGAGTCGGCGCCGTGCTTCACTCATGCCCCTCACCATCCTTCCGGCGACCTCCGGGCGCGGACGCGCGACCCGCGCCGTCCGGCACGCTCGGCGGCTCGGCCAGCTCCGCGGCGTCCTTGCGCAGCCGCGACAGCGCCAGCTCGATCCGCCGGTAGGGATCCTCGGGAACGGGCGCCGGCTCCACCACCGGCTCCACCATCGCCACCGGCTCCACCGCCGGCTCCACCACCGGCTCCACCGTCGCCACCGGCTCCACCACCGG
>CAZMRP010001121.1:0-1627 GCA_964568275.1 uncultured Myxococcales bacterium | reverse complement strand
CGCCTGCGGCTCTTCGCCGCGACGCTCGGCGTCTGGTCCTGGACCACCCGCTCGTCCCTCCCCGCCCTCGACGGGCAGAGCGGCGCCTTCACCTGTCGCGGGGCCCTGCCCGGCGTCTTCGGGCAGGGGCCGATCGATGTCGATGCCGCCCATCCGCGCTCCTTCCGCCGCCGCGACGGCCCCGCGGTCTACCTGCTGGGAAAATTCCTCGACGTCGCCGCCCCGGCGCCGATCCAGTACTCGCACACCTTCCTCTCGGAGGAGCTGACGGACGCCGACCGCGAGGCGATGCTCGCCCGGCATCTCGGCATGCGGCTCAACAAGCTGAACGTCTATCTGGCCAACCGCGGCGACTACCGCGGGGTGTCGACCACCCCGTGGGTCGGCACGGCCGACGCCAACGACAAGCGGCGCTTCGACCTGGCGCGCTGGCACGGCTACGACGCCTGGGTCGTTCGCCTGCGCGACGCCGGCCTGCTCGCCCAGCTCTGGTTCTTCGCCGACGACTCGGGCTTCGGCGACCTGCCCGACGCGGATCGCCGGCTGCTGCTCCGCTACGGCATGGCGCGGCTGTCGGGCTACGCGAACACGATGTTCACGCTGTGCCTCGAGTGGCAGGAGGGGTGGTCGACGGGCGAGGTGGAGGACCACGCGACGTACCTGCAGGACCACAATCCCTGGAGCCGCCTGGCGAGCGTCCACGGGACGACGGGGGACTTCGCCTTCCCGACCGCCGCGTGGGCCGACTACCTGGACATCCAGTCGGGCAACGACGCCGACCCGGCGACGGTGCACGCGATGGGCCTGGCCAACCGGGCGTTGGCCGCCAAGCCGCTCGTCAACGAGGAGTTCGGCCTGGGGGACGAGGATGCCGCGCACCGGCGCAAGGCCTGGGCCGCGTTCGTCGCCGGCGCCGCCGGCTCGGGCACCGGCGCCTACCTCGCGCACCTCGCGGCGTTCACCGAGTTGGTCGCCTTCGAGCGGATGGAGCCGCTGGACGCGCTGGCGGCCTCCGGGCGGGCCTGGGTGCTGGCCGAGCCGGGCGTCGCGTTGGTGGCGTTCCTCGAGCAGGGCGGTTCGGTGGAACTCGACCTCTCGTCGTTCTCGGGGACGCTCACCGCCCGGTGGTACGACCCGCGGACCGGCAGCTTCTCGTCGGCCGGCGGCCCGGTCGGCGGGGCCGTCGCGTCCTTCGCCGCGCCGAACTCCGAGGATTGGGTGCTGCTGGTCGAGCGCTGAAGGCGGTCCGGCGGGCTACCCGTCGCGGAGCTTGCGGATCTCGCCGGCCAGCGCCGGAGCCACCTGGAACAGGTCGCCCACCAGGCCGTAATCGGCGTGCTTGAAGAACGGCGCGTTGGCGTCCTCGTTGATCACCACCACCGTCTTCGCCGTGTCCATCCCCATCCGGTGGTGCACCGCGCCGCTGATGCCGAGGGCGACGTAGAGCCGGGGTGCGACGGTGCGCCCCGACTTGCCGACCTGCGTCGCGTGGTCGCGCCAGCCCGCATCGACCGCGGCGCGCGAGGCGCCGACCGCGCCGCCCAGCGCCTCGGCGAGCTGCTCGGCGACGGCGAAGCCCTCCGGTCCCTTCACGCCGCGCCCCGCCGCGACGATGGCGTCCGCCTCC
>CAZMRP010001120.1:0-1629 GCA_964568275.1 uncultured Myxococcales bacterium | reverse complement strand
TGTAGGGCCGTGATGCTGTGGAAAGCCTGGGGAGAGAAGCGGCACGAACGGGTGTTCAGATGAACCAACCGCCCGGAACAAGGAGGCAATCCGGTGGCGCCGCGCAACCGGCGCACGGGAAGTTGTGGGAAGTGCTCCCGCGAGATCGGGGTTGACCGGATGTAGAGCGGACGGGCTTCCGCGCGACGTGAGGACGTGCGGAGACGATGGCAACGCGCTCTGCGCGAGGAGGGTCGAGGGGAATGCGATGGGAACAAGGTCCGCGGCGCGCGAGCGCTCGCGCGAGCCGATGGCGCCGAGGGTCGACCAAGCTCGGCCGGAAATTGGACAGCAGCGATCGAGACTGTAGACTCGGTGCTAGCCGGACGTGTCGAACGAACGGCGGGAGCGTGGCGATGAGGCGTGTTGGTGGTTGGTGGTGGATCGTGCCGACGACTCTGGTGCTGGCGACCGTGCCGGCGATCGGTTCGGCGCAGGCCGCGCTCTCGCAGTCGATCGGGCAGCCGACGACGCCGCGGTCGCTCGGGATGGCGGATGCGCTGACCGGTGGCGGCATCTCGACGACGGCGATGTTCGCCAACCCGGCGGGGATCGCGTTGGGGCGCGTGTTCCACACCGAGGGCTGGTGGGCCTACGCCAACAACCTGGGTCGGCACGTCGCCGGCGTCGCGGCCACCGACTCGACGACGCCGGTGGCGGGAGGCGTCGGCTTCACCTACACCTACACCGGGCTGGAGGCCGAGCAGAACAACCACTACGACCTGCGGACCGGAATCGCGATGCAGTTTGCCGACCTGATCGCCGTCGGTCTCAACCTCAAGTACATCCGAGTCGACTACGCCGAGGGGCTGACGTTGCCCCACGGCTCCCTGAACGACTTCTCGCTCGATGCCGGCGCGATGTTCAACTACGACCGGTTCTTCGTCGGCGTGACCGGCACCAACCTGACCAACCTCGACCATCCGATGGCGCCGCTGACGCTGGTGACGGGCGGCGGGCTTTCCATCGGGCCGGCGCGGTTCGAGTTCGACGCGACGTTCGACTGGTCGAGCTACGACGAGGAGCAGGCGCTGGGCATGAAGTACGCCGTGGGCGGCGAAGTGCTGATCGCCGACGCGTTCGTGCTGCGCGCCGGATACAGCTACGAGGACGCGCCGGACGTGCACGCCGTCGCCGCGGGCGTCGGCTACGTCAGCTCCGCCGTGGCGCTCGACTTCGGCTTCCAGCAGGATCTGTCCGGAGCGCGCAGCGATTCGCGACTGGGCCTCTCGGTCCGCTACTTCGTCCAATAGCCGCTCGCGTCGTCTGCGGTTCACGGCGCCGTCGGTTCCGCCAGGCGGAACTGCAGCGGCAACGTGAACGAACAGCCGCCGACCGCGAACGGGGCCGCGTCGCGAATCGCCGCCAGCGCGGCCTCGTCCAGCAGCGCCGAGCCGGAAGACCGCTCGACCGCGAGCCGCGTCAGGGCGCCGTCGGTCGCGAGCTCGAAGGCCACGACGGTGGTGCCGGAGAGGCCGCGGCGGCGGGCCAGCGGGGGATAGCGCTTGTGGAGGTCGACGACGGCGCGCAGGGCGCCCGCCGCCGCGCGGACCTGCGCCTCGGTCTCGCCGTGGACGTGCCAGTCGGCCG
>CAZMRP010001119.1:0-1635 GCA_964568275.1 uncultured Myxococcales bacterium | reverse complement strand
ACCCGCCGGCGACTCGCCCGCCACCGCCACCGGCCGCGTGCGCGTGATGACCGTCGGCGGCGACGTGGTGTTCGGCCCCTTCGACCTCCCCGCCGAGGGCGCCGGCGTCGCGGGACGCGGCGGCCCGCCGACGATCGGCGACTTCGACGGCGACGGGCGGCGCGAGTTCGCCGTGGCCGGCGGCAGCCGCTACACCGTGTTCGATCTCGACTGCGACCTCCCCGACGACACCGGTCCCGGCTGCACGCGCGCCGCCGGCCTGCCGCGCGGCGTGCTGTGGAGCCGCCCGTCCCAGGACCTCAGCTCCAACGTCACCGGCTCCTCGGTCTTCGACTTCGACGCCGACGGCACGGCCGAGGTGGTCTACGGCGACGAGTGCTTCGTGCGGATCTACCGCGGGACCGACGGCGAGGTGCTGTTCTCGCGCAGCGCCTCCTCCGGCACCGGCTACGAGTTCCCCGTGATCGCCGACGTCGACGGCGACTTCAACAGCGAGATCGTCGTGGCCCTCACCCGCGGCGTCAGCTGCCCCGCGACCGACCCGATCTTCACCCGCGGCACGTCGACCTTCGAGAGCGGCACGGGCATCCTCGTACTGCGCGACGTCGACGACACCTGGGCCGCGTCCCGCCCGTTGTGGAACCAGCACGCCTACGCGATCACCCACGTCGCCGACGACGGCACCATCCCCCGGACCTCCGCCTGGCTCCCCAACCACGCCGACCCCGAGCTCAACAACTTCCGCATGAACACCCAGGGCTCGCTCGAGCGCCGCGGCGCCGCCGACCTGACCGTCTCGCTCTCGCGCGTCGACGAGCTGTGCGAGGACGTCGTGGGCGACGTCGAGCTGGCGGCCAACGTCTGCAACCGCGGCACCAACCCGGTGCCCGACGGCGCGCGCGTCGTGTTCTGGTCCGGCGACCCCGACGCCGGCGCCCCCATCGCCTGCGAAACCGCGCTGCCGCGGCTGCTGGCTCCCGGGGACTGCACCGAGGTGGCCTGCACCTGGAGCGTGCCGGCCGGCACCACGACCGCCGAGGTGACGGTGATCGTCGACCCCGACGGCGAGGTGTTCGAGTGCCGCAACGGGAACAATCGTGGTGTAATTCCGGCGGTTTACTGCGGCCTGATCTGATCCGTCACCCCCCTTGACAGAATCCTTGCGGACCGAATCCAAACCTGTGCTATATTGCGCGCGTTCTCCTTCCGTCCGCGTCGACGTCTGTTCGCCGATCCGCCGGAGAGAACACGCGATCGTTCCCCCGCCCGGCGGACGGATTCGCGTACCAACAGAGCCGGGAGACGTCGACAGAGATCGACACGGAAGGAAAGACCATGAAGCTTTTCGTTGGCAGCCTGTCCTACGACACCCGTGACGAGGACCTGCGGGCGGCGTTCGCCCCCCATGGGAACCCCATCTCGGCGACCGTGATCATGGACCGCATGACCGGCCGGTCCAAGGGCTTCGGCTTCGTCGAGTTCGCGAGCGCCGAGGAAGGCCAGCGCGCGATCGAGGCGTTGAACGGCACGCAGCTGCAGGGCCGGACCATCACGGTGGCCGAAGCCCGTCCGCGCGAGGATCGCGGACCCGGCGGCGGCGGCGGTCGCGGCGGCCGCGGCGGTCGCGGCGGCGGC
>CAZMRP010001118.1:0-1638 GCA_964568275.1 uncultured Myxococcales bacterium | reverse complement strand
GCGCGCGGTCTACGGCGGCGGCGGCGGGCAGCCGGTGTCCTCGCACCACGACGAGTCGTCGCAGCACGGGTTGCGGCAGTAGTTGCACCCCAACATCATCCCGCACTCGACGCAGCAGGTCAGCCCCGGGCGGCAGCTCGACCATTCCATGCCCCAGCCGTTGCACTCCTCGCCCTCGACGCCGTAGTAGCACTCGGCATCCGGCACGCAGCCCTCCTCGAGGAAGTTGGCGCCGGGGCCGCAATCGCAGCCCGGCGAGACGCAGGGGTCGATCAGGTTGGGCCGTCCGCAGTGGTAGTCGCCGCACGAACACCACGGGTCGCCGGGGGAGCAGTCGTGCCAGGTTCCGCCGGTCGACGTACAGAGGTCGATGCCCCACTCCGGCTCGCAGGTCCGATCGACCCGGCAGCCGACGCCCGCCGTGAAGTTGCGCGCGGGGCCGCAGTCGCAGGAATCGAGGCAGGCGTCGCAGCCGCCCGGCAGGCCGCAGTGGAATCCGCAGTAGCACTCGGACGCCGGGTGCCAGATCCCGCGCGTCGCGACGCACAGCTCGCGTTCGGTGCAGGACGGGTCGACCGCGCAGCCCGTGTCCGCCTGGAACGTCCGACCCGCCGGGCACAGGCAGTCGGCGAACGGCACCAGGCAGTCGGCGTCCCGCGGGCCGCCGCAGGCGAAGCCGCAGCCGCCGAACTCCTCCGGGAACCAGCTGCCGCCGGTGGCGGCGCACCGCGCCGCCGGGCAGGTCTCGTGGAACGTCGCGCACTCCTCGAGCGAGCGGAACGGAAGCCCGCACCCGTCGCCGCTGCAGCTGCAGCCGCGCAGCTCGAAGCAGTCGCGGCCGTCCCAGAACGCGCCGAGGAACATCTCCGCGGTGCAGTCGATGCACTGGTCGTCCGCCACGGCCTGGGGCTCGCAGTCGTTGTGGTAGCAGTCGCGGCGGGCCCGCACGCAGTCGGCCACGGTGTCGTACAGCGCGGCGCAATCGGCCCCCTCGCAGCTGCAGCCGGAGCCCAGCGGGACGCAGTGCGTTCCGTTCCACAGCACGCCGGGCAACTCCGCGGCGCAGGGGCCCTCCGACCGGGCGTCCTGCGGCAGGCAGGGGAAGGGCACGTCCTCCGGCGGCACATCGACGTACGAATCGCCGTCGACCGGAACGTCGACCGGAACGTCGGCGACGGCGTCGTCGGGCGCGACGTCGGCCTCGGTCGTCTCGGTCGCCGCGTCGACGGCGTCGCCCTCGAGGGTCGTGGCGCCGGAGCAGCCGGCGAGCGAGAAGGCGGCGAGCAGGAACAGGCGGGAGTCGGACATCGGTCACCTCCGGCGGCTCCATCATGCAACGTCCGTTCCCCGGCGTCACGCGCCCTCTTGCCCCTCCCAACAACCCTGCATTGCGCATGAATCCAGGCACGGGGGGGTGCGGGACGGAAGAGGTGGACCGTGTGCGGCGCGGCACGAAGCGACACGGCGCCGGGCGGCCCGCCGTTCGCGGGTCGGTGGGCGGCGTGCGGCGTGGTAAGCTCGGCGCTCCGTCCGGGTACGGTCGTCCGCGGCGGGCTCGCCCGTCCGGCGGGAAGGTGCGCGATGGGAATCGACTTCAACGATCCGCTGGTGCGACGGGTGTTCTTCGACGTCTACGAG
>CAZMRP010001117.1:0-1638 GCA_964568275.1 uncultured Myxococcales bacterium | reverse complement strand
CGCCACGTGGGCCTCGCGCAACGCCTGCCGGGTGTCCTTCAGCGCCTCGCGCCGCTCCACGCGGACCTCCGCGCGAGCCGCCCAGGCGGCCCGGCGCGCCTCGCGGTACGCCTGGATCGCCTCGTGACGCTCGACGGCCACCTTGGCCTGCCAGGCGACGCGGGCCAACTCGAACCGCGCCTTGGCGTCGGCGGCCTGGGCCAGCCCCTCCGCCCCGGCGGCCTCGGCCAGGATCGCGACGCGATGGGCGACGCGCGCCCGCCGCAGCTCGACCTGCATCCGCCACAACGGATGATGCTCGGGCGCCAGCTCGGGCACGACGACCGGCTCCGGCTTCGACACGTCGATCTCGTGGCGCAGGATCAGCAGGTCGGCCTGGCGGTCGGCCCAGTCCTCCCAACGGCCCAGGGCGGCCTGGAGCACGGCAGGATCGATGGTCGCCAGCGGGGCGTACGGGACGATCTGCACCGCCTGGGGCGCCTCGGGCTTCGCCTCGATCGACTGCTTCGCGTCGACGGAGGCCACCTCGACCTTGCCCTCCAGCACGATCACGTCGGTCGTCGGCTTCTCGGCCCCGATCTCGACCGCGAACACCGTGCCGACCACCTCGGTCGTGCCGGCCTCGGTCTTGACCCGGAAGTAGGAGCCGGCCTGCTCGCTGGGGGCCACGGTGAAGTGCGCCGCGCCGGCCAACACGTGCAGCTCGACCTTGCGCACGCCGTCCTCCACGAACGCCTCGGCCACCAGCAGCTCGGTCAACTCGTCGAGGTCGACCGTCGAACCGTCGGGCAGGTCCAGCTCGGCCTGGCCACCCTCGGCGACCGCAACGATGGTGCCCGCCGCGATCGACGCCCCCTCCGCCAACGGCTGGGGGCCGGCCTCCTCGAGCGCCTCGACGGTGCCTTCGACGAAGGCGAGCAGCGGCTCGTCGGCCGTCGTCTCGACCTCCCCGGCCACCGGCGCCGTCGGCTCCGTCGGCGTCGCAGGCTCCGTCGGCGTCGTCGGCTCCGTCGGCGTCGCCGGCTCCGTCGGCGTCGCCGCCGCCGTCGTCGGCGTGGTGGGAGCCGCCGCCGGCTCGCCGGCGGACTCGGTCTTCTTCTTGCACGCCGCCCCCGGCAAGGCCACGGCCACGGTCAACAACAGCACGGTCCAGATCGAACGCATCTTCTCCTCCTCTTGCGGTGAACCGCACGGCCCACCCTGCTTGAAACGGCTCATCTTGGCCACCGACCTGCGAGTTGGCAAGTCGATCCTGCCGCAAGTGTGCGACAATGTGGGACCGGAGGGCTGGTGGTGGACGAGCTGCAACGGTTGATCCTGGAGCTGCGACGGTTCGCGAAGGAACGGGACTGGGAGCGCTATCACGACCCGAAGAACCTGGCGATGGCGGTCGCCTCGGAGGCCGGCGAGCTGTGCGACGTGCTGCGCTGGGTCGACAACGCGGAGTCCGATCGTTTCGCCCGCGACCCGCAGCACCAGGCGCGGATCGCGGAGGAGGCGGCCGACGTCGCCCTGTTGTTGTTGATGCTCTGCGACCGGACCGGCATCGACCTGCAGCAGGCGATGCGGGCCAAGCTGGCCCGGAACCGCCGGAAGTACCCGGCCGAGGTCTGGCGGGGCAAGGCCTGGGAAGGCCAG
>CAZMRP010001116.1:0-1639 GCA_964568275.1 uncultured Myxococcales bacterium | reverse complement strand
CTCGCCCGCCTGCCGCTCGACCACGCCGTGCCCCCGGCGCCGCTCGCGGGCGGCGGCGTTTCCGGGAGCGGGCGCCTGCGCCGGTTCCTCGCGCGCATCGACCGCTACGCCGAGGAGCGCAATCACCCCGACCGCGACGCGACCAGCGGCCTCTCGCCCTACCTGCACTTCGGCCAGCTGTCGCCGCACGAGGTGTTCGCGGCGCTGATGATCCGCGAGGGGTGGCACGAGGGCCGGCTGGGTCGGCCCGCCGGAGGCGCCCGGGTCGGCTGGTGGGGCGTCGGACCGTCGGTCGAGGCGTTCCTCGATCAGCTGGTCACCTGGCGGGAGCTGGGACTCAACCGCTGCGTGTTCGACCAGGCGGCCGCGCGCTGGGAAGCGCTCCCGGCCTGGGCCCGCGCCACGCTGGCCGCGCACGCCCGCGATCGGCGCCCACACCGCTACTCCCCCGAGGAGCTGGAGCAGGCCCGGACGCACGACCGGCTCTGGAACGCCGCCCAGACGCAGCTCGTCCGCGAGGGCCGCCTGCACAATTACCTGCGGATGCTGTGGGGCAAGCGGCTGCTCGAGTGGTCGGAGACCCCGCAGGACGCGTTGGCGACCATGCTGCGGCTCAACGACCGCTGGGCGCTGGACGGCCGCGACGCCAACTCGATTGCCGGCATCACCTGGGTCCTCGGGCGCTACGACCGGCCCTGGGGCCCCGAACGGCCGATCTTCGGCACGGTGCGCTACATGAGCTCGGAGAACACCGCGCGCAAGCTCCGGCTGCGCGAGTATCTGGCGAGGTACGCGCCATGAGGGAGGCGGCGGGAACGGCGACGGGGATGCTGCGGGTGGCGGTGAGCGGGGCGAGCGGCCTGATCGGCGGCGCCCTGGTGGACGCGCTGCGCGCCGACGGGCACGTCGTGCTGCGGCTGGTGCGCGGGTCGCCGGCGGCCGACGACGAGCTGGCCTGGGACCCCGCGGCCGGGCGTCTCGACCCGGCCGGCCTGGAGGGGCTCGACGCGGTGGTGCACCTGGCGGGGGAGAACATCGCGGCGGGCCGCTGGACCGCCGCGCTGCGGCGCGAGATCCTCGCCAGCCGCGTGCAGAGCACGTCGCTCATCGCGCGCACGCTGCCCACCCTCGCGCGCCCGCCGCGCGCGTTCGTGTGCGCGTCCGCGATCGGCTACTACGGTCCGCACGGCGACGAGCCCGTCGCGGAGACGGCGCCCTCGGGTTCGGGGTTCCTCGCCGAGGTGTGCCGCGCGTGGGAGGACGCCACGCGTCCCGCGGAGGCGGCGGGGGTGCGCACGGTGCAGGCGCGCATCGGCATCGTGCTCGACCGGGACGGCGGCGCCCTCGCGCGCATGCTGACGCCGTTCCGGCTCGGGCTCGGCGGACCCATCGGCAGCGGCCGGCAGTACATGAGCTGGATCGCGCTCGACGACGTCGTGGGCGCGCTGCAGTTCGCCGTGCAGCGGGACGACCTCGCGGGACCGGTCAACGTCACCGCGCCCGCACCCGTCACGAACGCGGAGTTCGGGCGCACGCTGGGCCGGGTCCTCGGCCGGCCCGCGGTGCTGCCCGCTCCGGCCTTCGTGATCCGCATGCTGCTCGGCGACATGGGCGAGGAGCTGATCCTGAACGGCGTGCG
>CAZMRP010001115.1:0-1644 GCA_964568275.1 uncultured Myxococcales bacterium | reverse complement strand
CGAGCGTCGTGCCGACGCAGGCCCCGGCGTCGTCGCAGGCGTCGCCGGACGAGCAGGCGTTGCCGTCGTCGCAGGCCGTCCCCGCCGCGAGCACCGCGTCCGCGGGACAGTCGGGCGCTGCGCCGTCGCAGACCTCCGGCAGATCGCACGGGCCGAGCGCCGGGCGGCACGACGCGCCGGCCTCGCGCAGGGCGTCCGCGGGACACTCCGACGACACGCCGTCGCAGATCTCCTCGAGGTCGCACGTCCCGGCGACGGACCGGCAGACCCGGCCCGCCTCGGCCGGCAGGCAGCCGTCCGCGTCCTCGTCGCACCCACCGACACACGACCCGTCGACGACCGCGCAGGGCTCCTCCGCGGCCGCGCAGGCCCCGGCCCCGTCGCAGGTCTCGGCGCCGTTGCAGAACAGCCCGTCGTCGCACGCCGCGCCCGCCGGCAGGAAGCTCCAAGCGCCCAGATCGGCATCCGGGTCGCAAGCCAGGCAGGGGTTGTCGGCCGCCACCTCGCCGTCGTAGTAGCAGACGGAATCGATCAGGCACCCGACCGGGCAGGCGGCTCCGTCCTCGACGAAGTCCTCGACCATCGCCCCGTCGTCCGCAACGTCCTCGACCTCCGCCTCCGCACGGGAATCGTCGCCCTCATCGACCGCCCCGTCGCCGTCCGCCTCGGGCCCGTCCTCGACGTCGGAGACGTCCGCATCGGAGCCCCCGTCGTCCCCGCAGCCGAGCCCGAAAGCGCAGCACGCCGCCAACCCCGCCGCGAACAGCCGCATCCCCATCGCACACCTCCCCGTCCCCGCATGTCGTCGAGCCAATCTACCGCACGACGGGACGACCCGCCAGCGCCTCCCCGGCCTCCGTTCCCGGCCTCCCGACCCGCTCCGCCGTCCCGGGATCCGCCGCCGCCGCATCCGATCCGGCCGCATTCCCGTGCGGTTCCGCACGGCTCGCCGGGGGAGTTCGCGGAAAGTGAAGGGAAAGGATTGGCACGAGGTCGAAGGGCGTTCTAAAGTGGCGCGACCGGTGCGCGTTGGAGGATACGACGCGCGACCGGGCCCAAGGAGGAGGGAAACCATGAAGAGGTTTGCGTGTCTGTCGGTGCTCGTGGCGTTGCTTCTGCCGGCGCTCGCCCTTGGCGCGACCGGCGAGGCCTCCAAGCAGACGGTGACGGTCACCGGTGAGGTGTACGTGCCGCCGCCGCCGACGGTGGTGGTGGACGTGAACCAGCCGCCACCCCCCACCGTGGTCTACGCGGAGCCGCAACCGCCGCCCCCCACCGTGGTCTACGCGGAGCCGCAACCGGCGTACGAGACGGTCGCGGTGGGGCCGGAGTACGACACCGGGCGCCCCGCGCACCAGCTCTCGGTCGGCGTCGGCGTGCCGCTCGTGATGTTCGGCGCCTTCGACTTCGGCGACGCGAGCGCCAGCGGCGGCTACTGGATCAGCGACGAGTTCCTCTGGATCAACATCCCGGTCGTCTATCGCTACCGGATCAACGACTACCTGGCGGCGGGCGGCGGCCTGATGTTCAACATCTTCGCCGTGGGCGGCTACGGCGCGGTGGGCGCCGAGCTGATGGGCAGCTTCCGGGCGTACGCGATCCCGGACTGGTTGTACTTCGAGGCGAACGTCCTGCTCGGCTTCC
>CAZMRP010001114.1:0-1644 GCA_964568275.1 uncultured Myxococcales bacterium | reverse complement strand
GGCGGCGACCGCTACGGCGCGGCGGCGCGGGTCGACGACGACGTCCGGGCGACGATCCGGGAGCTGGCGCCGCTGGCGCCGCTGCACAACCCGCACAACCTGGCGGGGATCGAGGCCGCGGCGCGCCGCCTGCCCGGCGCGGCGCACGTGGCGGTGTTCGACACCGCGTTCCACCGCACGATCCCGTCCTTCGCGCACCAGTACGCGCTGCCGCACGAGCTGGCGCGCCGGCTCGGCCTGCGGCGCTACGGCTTCCACGGCCCGTCGCACCAGTACGTCGCCCTGCGCACCGCGAGCCGGCTGCGCCGGCCGGTGACCGAGCTGAAGCTCGTCACCTGCCACCTCGGCTCCGGCAACAGCGTCTGCGCCATCGACCACGGCCGGTCGATCGACATCTCCACCGGCTTCACGCCGCTCGAGGGGCTGATCATGGGGACCCGCTGCGGCGACATCGACCCCGGCCTGGTGCTGCACCTGCAGACGGCGCACGGGATGACCGCCGCGGAGCTCGAGCGGATCCTCAACCGCGAGTCGGGACTCAAGGGGGTCTCGGGGCTGACGGGCGACATGCGCGAGATCGAGGCGGCGGCGGACCGGGGCGACCCCCAGGCGCTGCTGGCGGTGCAGATGTACACCTACCGCATCCGCAAGTACGTCGGCGCCTACGCCGCCGCCCTCGGCGGGGTCGACGCGCTGGTGTTCACGGCCGGCATCGGCGAGAACTCCGCCGGCGTGCGCGCCCGGGTCTGCCAGGGCCTCGACCGCCTCGGCATCGTGCTCGACGAGGCCCGCAACCGCGCCCCGGGCTCCGACGTGCGGGACGTCTCCGCCGAGGGCTCTCCGGTCCGCGTGCTGGTGGTGCCCACCGACGAGGAGCTGATGATCGCCCGCGAGGCGGTGCGCGCGCTGGGGCGCGACCAGGTGACCGCGATCATCCACGCCCGGACCGAGCGGCCGATTCCGATCGAGGTTTCCGCGCACCACGTGCACCTGTCGGCAGCCCACGTCGAGGCGCTGTTCGGCCCCGGCCACACCCTCACCCGTCGTTCGGACCTGTCCCAGCCCGGCCAGTACGCCTGCGCCGAGACGGTGGACCTGGTCGGACCCAAGGGGCGCGTCGACCGCGTCCGCGTCCTCGGACCGACCCGCAAGGAGACCCAGATCGAGATCTCCCGCACCGAGGAGTTCCGACTCGGCATCGACGCCCCGATCCGCGCCTCCGGCGACCTGAAGGGCTCCCCGGGCCTGACGCTCGTCGGCTCCCACGGCAGCGTGACGCTGGCCGAGGGGGCGATCTGCGCCATGCGGCACATCCACATGAGCCCGGAGGACGCCCTGACCTACGGCATCCGCGACCGCGACGTGATCCGCGTCCGCACGCGCGGCGAGCGGGCGCTGATCTTCGGCGACGTGCTGGTGCGCGTCTCGCCCGACTACCGGCTGGCGATGCACATCGACACCGACGAGGCGAACGCGGCGGAGATCAACACGGGCGCGGTCGGCTTCCTCGACTCGATCCAGGAACGCCAGGGCCCCGTCCGCGAGACCTGGGTGCCGGCACCGACTTCGCCGGCCTGAGCCGGCGGGCCGGAGTCCGCCCCCGCAGGGGAGCCGCCGATGTTGACCCGCTGGCTCGGTCCGCTC
>CAZMRP010001113.1:0-1645 GCA_964568275.1 uncultured Myxococcales bacterium | reverse complement strand
GCGACAACAGCGCGCACAACAGGCCGTAGGCGAACAGCAGCGTCGGGGCGTCCATCCGCAGACCTCGCCCCCCGGTCCGCCATCGGTAGCACGCTTGGACGGCAGGGGAAAGCCGCGCCGAGGCGCTTCAGTTGATCAGGACGATCGCCGGGAACAGGAAGGCCGACCGCAGCGCGGGGTCGAAGGAGGCCGGGTCCGACAGCGGCTCCTGCGCACTCTGGCTTCGCAGCTCGTCGCAGCGGGACCGGAACGCCGCGTCGGCGGTCCAGTCGAAGCCGAGGTCCCGGAAGCGCACGACGTCGAGCACCCCGACGAGCTGGCAGACGGGGATGTCGTCCTCCGACTTGACCTTGATCTGCCAGCGGTCCGCGAGCCCTCCCGGGTACGCCGCGTCGATGCGGCCGGCGATCTCGCCGAGCACGGCGTTCAAGCGCAACAGGTCGGGCACCTTGACCGGACCGGCCGCGCCCTCGAAGCACGAGTCGACCACGGACGCCAGATAGGTCAGGTACACGCAGTCGGTCCCGCCCGCGGCGGCCGGCGGCGAACAGGCCGCCGTCCGCTGCCGCGCCACCTCGTCGGCGGAGAGCCGCACGTGCGGGATGTCCACGCGCCCCCGCGTGCCGGTCGCCGGGTCTTCCGGCAGGACGGCCGCCGTCACGTCCCGGCCGGCCATCACCGTCATCGAGCCCTTGGTCAGGATCACCACGAGGCCCAGCGACACCGCCTCCTCGAGCGCCCGGGCGCTCGGCGCCGCCGGCTCCGCACCGCCCTCGCCTCCGGCAGGACCTTCGCTGCCCGGCGCCGGGCCCAGGATGTGCGCCAACGACAGCGTGGATTCGATCTGCGCCGTCAGCTCCTGCAGCTGCGGGCCCGTCACCACTCCGCCCGGCAACGGCGCGAGCACGTCCGCAGAGCCGCGGGAGAACGACACGGCCGCGAAGCGGTCGCAGAACGGCAACTCCGCCGGGTCCCGACCGACGGGCGTGCGCTTGACCGCCAACTGGAACCGCTCGTACCCGGCCTCCCGGGCCGTGTAGAGCACCTCCTTCAGCACCCGGATCGGTGTCTCGCGATCGGCGATCAGGACGGCCACGGCGGCGGGCGCCGGCGCACCGGGCGCCGGCTCCGCCTCGCGGCGCTGCTCCTGGTAGGTCGAGAGCTGGCTCCGAAGCTCCTCGATGAGGTAGCTCGCCTTGCCGCCGAGCTTGGCCCGCTCGTCGACGACGCGCACGCCGTGCTCCTCGTGGAGCAGGGCCGAACGCGCCCCGTTGCAGTAGATGGCGTCCTCCTGCACCTCGACCTGCGCTCCTTCGACCAGCGGCGCGCGCGACAGCGAGACCGGGAACCGCAGCTTCGGTCGCTCCTCGAGCTTGCCGCCCATGCAGTCCGGCACGCCCCAGACCCCTTCGAGCAGCCGCCGGTACTCCGGGTCCGCCGGCGAGCAGGCACGACCGAGGGCCGCCGTGCAGGCCACGTCGAGCGTCGCGACCATGTCCTCGCCGCTCCGGTCGCACTTCGTACCGCCCGCTTCGCGGCAGCTCCGCTGCAGGAGCGCCCCGGACTCGGCCTTGGACAGCTCGTCGCACCCCTCGCCGTGGCGGAGGCACGCCTCGACCCGTGCGGCCGACGCGGCCTCGCCCAC
>CAZMRP010001112.1:0-1650 GCA_964568275.1 uncultured Myxococcales bacterium | reverse complement strand
TGTCGCCGTCGGCGAAGCGCGCCGGCTCGAGCTGCTCGCCGGGCGGCGCGCCGCGCAGCGCCAGCTCCACCGGGCCCGACGGCGCCAGCCCCTCCGCCGCCGCCTCGACCTGCCGCTCGACCTTCCGCACCGTCTCCGCCGACGGCCGCCGCGTCTCCCGCAGGTACTTGCGGGCGGCGCGCAGCTCGTCGCGCAGCGCGTGGACGGTCTTCCACAGGCCGGCGACCTCGGCGCGGATCGCCTCGTGCTCGCGCTGCCGGGCCTTGGCCAGCTCCTGCACGAGCTGCGCGCGCTCCAGCTCGACCAGTCGCCTCGACTCCGCCGCCTCCGCCGCCTCCCGCTCGGCCCGCGCGTGCAGCTCCTCGACGCGCTGCAGCCGCTGCTGCGACTCGAGGTACGCGCGCGGCAGCTCGCCGCGGGCGTCGGCGACCACCTCGGCCGGCAGCCCGTAGCGTTCCGCCACCGCCAGCGCGGCGCTGGTGCCGACCTCGCCGAGCCGCAGGCGGTAGGTGGGACGGAACGAGTCGGGGTCCATCCCCATCGACGCGCTGCGCACGCGGGGGTCGCGATCGCCGAGCCGCTTGAGCGGATCGTAGTGCGTGGTGAGCATGGCCGCCGCGCCCGCGCCGACCAGGTGGCGGGTGACGGCCACGGCCAGCGCGGCGCCCTCGGCGGGGTCGGTGCCTCCGGCCAGCTCGTCGATCAGCACCAGGTCGCCGGGCCGCAGGGCCCGCAGGATGCGGACCAGGTGCGAGACGTGGGCCGAGAACGACGACAGCGAGAGCGCCAGCGACTGCTCGTCGCCCAGCTCGCAGAACAGGTCGTGGGTCCAGCGGACGCGGGCCGCGCGGGCCGGCACGGGCAGCCCGGCGTGCCCGAGCAGCACGCAGAGCCCGAGGGTCTTCATCGCGACGGTCTTGCCGCCGGCGTTGGGGCCGGAGACGACCAGCACCTCCCCGGGGGCGACCTCGAGGTCGTTGGGCACGACGTCGACCCCGCCCAGCGCGAGCAACGGGTGGCGCGCGGCGACCAGCGCGTGCCCGCCGTCCTCGGCGAGCTCGGGCGTCGTCGCCTCCAGTTCGCAACCGAACCGGGCGGCGGCGAGCCGGTGGTCGAGCGCCACGAGGCCGGCGAAGGCGAGCCGGGCCGCGCCGGACAGCTCCTCGACCGCGCGCGACAGCTCGCGCAGCAGCCGCAACGCCTCGCGGCGCTCGGCGGCGGCCAGCAGCCGCACCTGGTTGACGTCGCCGACCACCTCGCGCGGCTCGACGAACACCGTGGCGCCGGAGCCGCTGGCGGCGTGGACGATGCCGGGCACGCGCGACTGCGCCTCGACCTTGACCGGCACCACCGGCCGGCCCTCGCGCTCGGTGACGAAACGGTCCTGCAGGTGGTCGGACAGCTCGACCAGCAGCTCGCGCAGCCGACGGTCGACCCGCTCGCGGGTCGAGCGGGCCTCGCCGCGCAGCCGGGCCATCTCGGGCGAGGCGTCGTCGCGCAGCTCGCCGGACGGATCGATCACGGCCTCGATGTCGCCGGCGAGGCGCGACAGACCCGGCAGGTCGACGGCGCGGCCGCCGGCCTGGAACAGCGCGGCCAGCCGCGGCAGCCGTTCGGCGCGCAGCAGGATCGGCCCCGCGGCGGCGCGAG
>CAZMRP010001111.1:0-1651 GCA_964568275.1 uncultured Myxococcales bacterium | reverse complement strand
GCCGCCGCCGGGTCCGCCGCCGCTGCTGGCCGCCCTGCCCCGCCGCCCGCCGGTCCTCTGCGCCGGCTGCGCGCACCGCGCCTCGTTCTACGCCGCCGCGGTGGCCACGGGCGGCCGCGCGCTGTTCGAGAACGACATCGGCTGCTACACGCTGGGCTACGGCCCGCCCTTCGACCAGGCCCAGCACCTGATCTGCATGGGCGGCGCGATCAACCTCGCCGCCGCGCTCTCCCGGCAGTCCGCCGACCCGGTGTTCGCCTACGTCGGCGACTCGACCTTCTTCCACTCCGGCATCACCGGACTGATCAACTCGGTGCACAACGGCTACAAGTTCGTCGTGGTGGTGCTCGACAACCTGACCACCGCGATGACCGGCCACCAGCCGCACCCCGGGACGGCGAGCCGCGACGGCCGGAGCTTCCGGCCCGTGGAGATCGAAGCGCTCGCGCGCGCCAGCGGAGCGAAGCTGGTCGAGGTCGTCAACCCGATGCACGTCGAGGAGACGGTCGCCGCCATGCGCCGCGCGATCGCCGCCGACGGGATGGCGGTCGTGGTCTCCCGGGCGCCCTGCGCCCTGCTGCGCGACGCCGAGCCGTGGCACGAGCCGCGCTCGTACCGTGTCGTCGAGCGCGACTGCTGCAGCTGCGGCTGCACCGTGGACGGCAAGCCCTGCGCCGTCCCGCTCGACGCGGCCGAGAAGCGCTTCCGCTCGGAGCGCCGCATCCTGTCGGGCAAGGCCGACGCCGCCGCGCACACCCGGCCGGAGCTCCCGGCGCTGGCCCCGTGCAGCGCCGCCTGCCCGGCGGGCATCTGCGCCCAGGGCTACGTCAACCACCTGGCTTGCGACCGGCCGCTCGAGGCGCTCAAGCTGATCCGCGAACGCGTCGCGCTTCCCGGCACGCTCGGCCACGTCTGCCACCATCCGTGCGAGTCGGCCTGCGAGCGCGGGCTGACCGAGGCGCCGCTGCCGATCCGCGCGCTCAAGCGCCACGCGGCCTCGTTCGACGACCTGCCCGAGACGCACTGGCTCCGCGAGCGCGCGGCCGCCGTGCCGGCCACCGGCAAGCGGGTCGCCGTCGTCGGCTCGGGTCCGGCGGGGCTGCAGTGCGCCGCCGAGCTGCGCCTGCGCGGGCACCAGGTGACGGTCTTCGAGCGGGCCCCGGTGGCCGGCGGCCTGCTGGCCCTCGCGATCCCGCCGTTCCGACTCCCCCGCTCCGTGCTGCGCCAGGACCTGGCGGTGCTCGAGGCGCTGGGGGTCGAGCTCCGCTGCAACACCGCGGTGACCCGCGATCCGCTCGCCGACGGGTTCGACGCCGCGTTCCTCGCCGTGGGCGCCGGCCGCACCCGACGCCTGGACCTCCCGGAGGAGGACGGGCCCGGGGTGATCGATGCGCTGGAGCTGCTCGAAGCGCTGGCGCTCGAGCGGCCGTTCCGTCCGGGCGAGCGGGTGGTCGTGGTCGGCGGCGGCAACGCGGCGATGGACGCCGCCCGGTCCGCGCTGCGGCTCGGCGCCCGCGAGGCGCGGATCCTCTACCGCCGCAGCGAGGCGGAGCTGCCGGCGCTGCCCGAGGAGGTCGAGGCGGCGCGCGCCGAGGGCGTGCAGTTCGAGTTCCTCGCGGCCCCGCTCGGCCTGCGGCGCGAACAGGACAGG
>CAZMRP010001110.1:0-1652 GCA_964568275.1 uncultured Myxococcales bacterium | reverse complement strand
GCGTGCGGACGGCCGGGCGCGAGCTGCGGGCCGCTTGGGACGGCTGGTGCGCGCGGCACCCGGACTTCGCGCCGGGGGCGCGGCTGACGGCCCACGCCGTGATGCTGGCCGGCCTGGCCGTGGCCGCGGCGCTGTACGCCGGGCACGTGCTGGACTGGTACGGCGACGCCACCGTGGACGACGCCGGCATCACCTACGCCTACGCCGACAACCTCGCCTCGGGCCACGGCCTGCGGATGACGCCCGGCGAGGCGCCGACGGAGGGGTTCTCGAACCCGCTGCACGTGCTGCTGCTGGCTCCGATCGCGCGCTTCACCGACGACCTCGACCCGGCCAGCAAGGGCCTCAACATCGGCCTGGCGGCCACCGCGCTCGGCCTGCTGTGCGCCTTCGTCTACGGCCGGCTGCGCGGGTTCGGCCGCCTGCTGGCCTTCGTGCCGCTCGGGCTCGCGGTCTACTGGTGCGGCTTCAACTACTGGCTGGCCGCCGGGCTGGAAGGCGGCCTGCTGACGGCGCTGCAGATCGTGTCGCTGCTCGCGCTGCACTACGCGCCGCAGCACCGCGCGGCCGACGTGACGCTCGGAGTGACCGCGGGGCTGCTGGCCTGGACCCGGCCGGAGGGGGTGGTCTACGGCGCGATCGTCGTGGGCGTGCGGCTGGGGCGGTCTCCCGCCGGTCGGCGGTGGCTGGCGGCGGCGCTGTTCGGCGGGCTGGTGGCGCTGCTGGTCGGCCTGCGCTGGGTGCTGTTCCGCGAGCTGCTGCCGAACACCTACTGGGCCAAGGTGCCGGGGCGCGGACTGTGGTGGTCGCTGACCGAGGAGGAGGGCCCGGGGTGGGTCTACCTGTCCTCGTTCCTGCACGACCGCTGGTGGTACTTCGCGCTCCCGCTGTGGGCGGCCGCACCGGTGTGGCGCGAGGCGCAGGCGCTGGCGGGCGCGGCGCTGCTGCAACTGCTGTTCGCGCTGGGATTCGTGCTGTACGTGGGCGGGGACTGGATGGCCGAGTACCGGTTCCTGCAGCCGCTGATGGGCCCGCTGGCGGTGCTGTCGGCGGTGGGGCTGGTGGGGCTGGTGGGCCGCGAGCCGCTCGGGCGCCGGGGCCTCGGACGCCTGGCGCTGGCCCTCGGGGTGCTCGCCGTGGCGGCGCTGGTGGCGTTCAACAGCCCGGGGTGGAGCGAGCGGCGGGATCAGGTCGTGTCGAAGCGCGACATCGACCTGTCGGTGGTGGCCGAGCGCGTGGCCGGCTATCACGAGCTGGCCGGGCGTCTGCACCTCGGCCGGCCGCCGCTGGTGGCCGAGGTCGACATCGGCGGCCTGTCGTACCGCTCGGGGCTCGAGATCCTGGATCTGGCGGGGCTGGCCGATCGCGCGCTGGGGCTGGCCCGGACGCGGCGCCCGGCGCTGGCGCCGGACTACCTCTACGGCGAGCGGCTGCCGGACGTGATCCACCTGCACGCGAGCTGGCTCAATGCGACGCCGTACCACCGGTTGTCGGCGTTCCGCACGCTGTACCGCGAGCTGGGCCTGCCGTACCTCCGCGGGATTCCCATGGAGCCGGTGACGGCGGTGCGCGCCGACCTGCTGGACCCTCCGGTCCGGCCGGCGCTGGTGGTCGAGCGGACGGTGCCGGCGGCCCGGCTGCTCGGTTTCTCG
>CAZMRP010001109.1:0-1653 GCA_964568275.1 uncultured Myxococcales bacterium | reverse complement strand
GACGAGTTGGAACGGCTGCTGCTGGAGACGATCAGGCCGACGCGGGGGAAGCGACGATAGGGTCCAGCGGGACGCCGGTCGTGTGGCACAGAATCCGGCAGACGCCGCGCATCGCCCGCGTCAGCGCCAGCGCCCGGTGCGACACGACGCCACCCAACCCGACCAGGAACAGTCGCGACCCCTCGTGCTCGAAGCACTGTACCGACACGTCGTCCCGCTGCGCCAGCTCGCAGTCCGGCTGCAGCAGCTCCGGCTCCAGCGCCAACGGACCGTAGGCCGCGATCTCCTCCGGCTGCCGGGTGCTCGGGGACGAAGCGACCAGCAGTCCGTGGTCGTCGGCCAGCACCAGCGCGTCCATCCCCGACTCCACGGCGGAGAAGGCGAGCTGGTAGGTGAGGGCGGTCCGTGTGTCCCCACTCCGCAGGCAACGTCGCTCGTTCTTCCGCAGCATCATCGACCTCCTGTTGCCTACTTTATCCTACATCTGCCTACCCGTCAAACAACAGCCGTCGTCGACCAAGGCGGAGCGCGATGTTCGGTCTACAGGGCCGGGCCTTGGGGCCGACTGGATCCGGAGGGTGAATTGATCGTATGGAAGGGCCGTCGCGTGGCGGGACCGAGGGTGGTGGGGCCGGGCGACGTGCGCAGGGAAGGAGGAACACGAGGATGAAGAACTGGTCGAGACTGGGGCTGGCGGTGCTGGCGGCGGGCGCGATGTTGGCGCCGGCGACGTTGGGCGGGTGCCGGAAGAAGGCGGAGCAGCCGCCGCAGGTGGCGTCGAAGCTGCCGGTCCAGCGCGTGGTGCTGTACCGCAACGGGGTGGGCTACTTCGAGCGGGCGGGGAAGGTGCAGGGGAACGAGATCAAGTTCAAGGTGCGGGAGTCGCAGGTGGGGGACTTCCTGGCCTCGCTGACGGTGGTGACGCTGGGCGACGGGAAGCCGGTGGAGTTCGTCAGCTTCCCGGTCCAGAAGAAGGAGAAGGAGAAGAAGGACGAGGCGGCGACGCCGTACCCGTGCTGGCCGTACATGCCGCCGGGGGCGTGTCCCGGGATGCCGCAGCCTCCGCCGGACGACGGGGACGAGGAGGAGGAGCCGGAGGACCAGATCGAGGTCGTGGTGAAGCTGATGGGGGACGGTGCGGACCACGACGTGATCATCGCCTACGTGGTGGAGTCGCCGATCTGGCGGCCGACGTACCGGATCGTCGTCGACGAGACGGGCGGCAAGGCGCTGTTGCAGGGCTGGGCCGTGGTGCAGAACCTGTCGGGCGAGGACTGGCAGGACGTGCAGATGACGGTGACCGAGGGCGCGCCGCTGACCTTCCGCGCGGACCTCGGCAATCCCTTCATCCCGATGCGGCCGCTGGTGACGGATCGGGGTGAGGTGGTGCAGGCGGCGGTGTCGTCGTCGGTCTCGGTCTCCGAGGACACGCGCCGGATGCTGGAGGAGTTGCAGGCCGAGGACAAGGCGGCGGCGGAGCTGGCGGCGGCGTCGATGGCCGACGCCCCCGCGATGTACGGGATGCTCGGCTACGAGAACGAGGAGTCCGGCAGCGGCTACGGACTCGGCGGCCTGGCGCGGGCGGACGCAGCTCCCGCGCGACCGTCCCGTGCCCGGGCCGAAGCAACTCGCGAGGCGTCGCGGCGTTCCGGC
>CAZMRP010001108.1:0-1660 GCA_964568275.1 uncultured Myxococcales bacterium | reverse complement strand
GCCCGCGGGCGGCGCGCGCTGGGGCGGCCTGTGGCTCGTGGCCGTCTCCGCCTGGGTCGTGTCCCCCGGCTACTACCTGTTCCGCCCGCCCCGCGTGGCCGTCAGCGTGGAGTTCTACGAGACGCTGCTTCCGGAGCGCGGCCGAGCCCACGCCCGGCGGTTGGCCTGGCGGCAGTACCACCAGTTCGCGACGTTGTTCGTCGAGCGGGTCCGGTTGCGCACGGGTGCGGCGCCGGTGTCGGAGGAGCAGGGGCTCGAGCGGCTCGAGGCGGCGGCCCGGGAGGGGCGCGGCGGCATCCTGGTCATGTCGCACGTCGGTCCCTGGGAGATCGCCGCGCGGCTGTTGCAGCGCCGCGGGCTGCCGATGCTGCTGCACATGGGGGCGCGCGAGCGGGAGCAGGTCGAGGGGCTGCAGAAGGCGGACCTGCGCGCGGACGGCGTGCAGGTCGTGGTGACGTCGCCGGCCGAGGACTCGGCCTTCGACGCGGTGGAGAGCCTGGGGTTCCTGCGCGGCGGCGGGTTCGTGTCGCTGCCCGCGGACCGGGTTCCCGCGGGGAGCGAACGGGCCGTCGCCGTGCGGCTGTTCGATCGGGCGGCCCGGCTGTCCGCCGCGCCGTGGATCCTGGCGCTGCTGTCCGGCGCGCCGCTGTTCCACTTCTTCGCCGTGCGTCTCGGCCCGGGCCGCTTCCGCTTCTCCGTCTCGCCGCCCGTGCGGGTCGAGGCGCGAGCCCGCGCGGAGCGGGACGCGGCGATCCGGACGGCGGCGCAGGCGTACGCCGACGAGCTGGCCGAGGTGGTGCGGCGTCACCCGGAGCAGTGGTTCAGCTTCGAGCGCGTTCTGGAGTAGCGGTTTCCGGCGCCTCAGCCGGCCGGCCGCTCCGTCCGGAGCTGCACGGGGCGCCCGAGCAGCTCGCCCAGCGCCACGGGCTGCAGCTCCCGCGCGGCGAGCCCGTCCAGCACCCGTTCGATCTCGGCCAGCCACTGCTCGACGGTGTGGCCGCGGCGGACCGGGCCGTCGTGCAACAGCAGGATGTCGCCCGGACGGACGCCGCGCAGCAGGCGCCGCGCCAGACCGGGCACGCGGCGGTTGCCGAAGTCGCGCGCCCGGCGCGAGAAGCCGACGGCGAACATTCCGTGCCGGCGCAGCGCCGGCCACAGCCGCGGGCTGACGATGCCCACCGGCGGGCGGAACGCCAGGGCCCGCACCCCCAGCGCGTCGAGCGCCTCGTTGCAGCGGCCGACCTCGCGGGCGACGACCGCGGGCGACCGCAGCATCAGGAACGGGTCGTGGCGGGCGGAGTGGTTCGCCAGCTCGTGGCCCTCCGCCAGGGCCCGTCGCAGCAGCTCGGGGTGGGCGGCGGCCCGGTTCCCGATCACGAAGAACGCGGCAGGAACGCCGCGTGCGCGCAGCAGGTCGAGCAGCGGGCCGGTGGTCGCGGGGTGGGGCCCGTCGTCGAAGGTCAGCGCGACCTGTCGTCGGGCGGTCCGGGCGCGGCGCACCATCCGGCCGAAGAAGTTCCAGGACGGGAAAAACGGCGCGGCGAGGCAGAGCGCGAGGAACAGGGCCAGCGGCAGGGCGGCGAGTCGCAGGTCGAGCCAGGCCAGGCCGGCGGCCGCCGCCAGCGCCAGCAGCGCGCCGGCCAGCGCCGGGGACCCGCGC
>CAZMRP010001107.1:0-1661 GCA_964568275.1 uncultured Myxococcales bacterium | reverse complement strand
TGGTCCAGCACTACGTGGCGGCGGGCCGTCCGAGGAAGGCGGCCGCGTTCGCGGTCCGGGCGGCGCGGCACGCGGCGGGGTCGCTGGCCTTCGATGCCGCCGCGCAGTCCTACCGCGTCGCACTGCAGCTCCGACGATGGGCGCGGCCGGTGCGCGCCGAGTTGCTGGAGTCGCTGGCCGAGGTGCTGGTGGACGGCCGGCGGGCCGCGGAAGCGGGCCGCGCGTTCATCGATGCTGCCGAGTTGGCGGCGGGCGCCCGGCGGCGGGCGCTGCGGCTGCGCGGCGCCGAACAGCTGCTCGCTTGTGGACGGGCCAACGAGGGCCTTCAGCTGTTGCGTTCCGTCTTCGCCGAGCTGGGCGTCGACGACGCGGCGATCGCACGGCTCGACCCCCTCCACCTGCGGCTCGACCTCGCCCGCCGCGGCTTCGGCTTCGCGACGCGAGACGAGCGGGAGGTCCCGGCGGTCGAGCTGGAGCGGCTGGACGCGATCCGGATCCGCACCATGATGCCGGGGCTCGTCGGGCGCAAGGACGACACGATCCGTTTCCACCTCGAGTTCGCGCGTCGCGCGTTGGAGGTGGGCGAGCCGCTGCGCGTCGCCCTGGGTCTCGGCGCGGTGGCCCGCTTCGACTGCCTCGCCGGGACCGGGAGCGCACCCGCGCTCGCGGCCATGCGCGCGCTCTGCCGCCGGTTGCGTCGGCCGGAAGCCGATGTCGACCTGGCGCTCAGCGAGGCCGTCGTCGGACAGTTCTCCGGCCGGCCGCACGACGAGCGTCGGGCGGGTGCGCGCGCCGAGGCGCTCCTCTTGCGCCAGAACCGCCTCCCGGCCCGCGCCCTCGGCATGGCGCGCTTCCACCAGGCCGTCGGCCTCTACTCGCTCGGCGACCTGGACCGCCTCGCCCGCCTCGCCGGGCCGTGGATGGCCGACGCCGAGGAGCGTGGCGACCGGTTCCTCTCGGGCTGGCTGAACGTGCTCCTCATCGACTGCTGGCTGATGGCGGACCGACCCGATCGGGCGCGCCGGAGCGCGCGGCGGATGCGGGCCGAGTGGTCGACGGCGCTGGATCTCGACTCGTCGGTGCTCGGAATCCTGCTGGACTGGGCGGCGCCGCTGTGCGACGCGTACGAGGGGCGGGCGTGCGGCTGGGGCCGTGCCGTGCGCGTGCGGCGACGCTGGGCCGGAGGGAAGGGAGTCGCGTTCCCCTTCGTCCGCGCCTGGCACGACCGGGCGGAGGCGCTGACCGCCCTGGCCCTGGCCCCCCGCGTGGAAAGCCCGGAAACGCTGCTGGGCGCGGCCGCCGGAGCGGTCGCCGATCTGCGACAGTTGCGGGCGCCGTCCGGCCGGCCGGTGAGCCTGCCGATGTACGGGCTGCATGCGCTCGTCCTCGGGGCCGGCCTGGCGGCCTCCCGGGGGGACGAGGCGGGCGCCCGGAGCGGCTTGCGGCGCGCCCTGGCCTTCCTGGCCGGCTCCCGCGGCCGCTACCCGCTCGTGGAGGCGCACGGCCGGCGTCGGCTGGGCCTGTTGCAGGGCGGTCCGCGGGGCGCCGCGGCGGCGGCGCGGGCCGAGGCGGAGCTGGCGCGGGTGGGGGTCCGGGACCCGGTCCGGCACGCTCGGGTGATGTGTCCGGGGTTCGGCGACCGGCAGCCCGGCCCGTGCTGG
>CAZMRP010001106.1:0-1662 GCA_964568275.1 uncultured Myxococcales bacterium | reverse complement strand
TTCCAGTTGGCCACCAGCTCGTCGGCCAGGAACTTCTCGACCTTGCCCACCACCAGCATGATGTTCACGTTGACGTCGATCTCGGCGTGGCGGACCAGCGTGTCCGGCCCGGACGGCTCGGCGCGGATCGTGCCGGTGATCCTGATCTTGTCGGTCATCATCGAGGTGACGGTGTTGAAGCGGTAGACCCCGTCGGCCGCGGTCCAGGTGCCGAGCTCCTCGTAGGAGATGGTCCCCGAGATCAGCTTGCGGATCAGCTCGGGGGCCTTCTGCGGCGGCGTGACCCGGACCCGCCGCTCGATCCGCTCCGGCGTCTCCTTGAGCTCCAGGATCTCGTACGACGGGAACTGCATGTCCTTGAGGAACATCGTCTCGTTGTAGTCCCGGTCGAAGAACAGCTTCTTCCAGTAGGTCTCGGGGGTGCAGTCGAGCGTATGGCGGACGGACACCTTCATCTCTGGCCTCCGTGGGTGGGGCGCCGAAGCGCGCTCCGGGTTCCGGCGGCCCTACTCGGGCCGCTGCTCCTCGTCGGGCTTGCTCCCCGCCGGCGTACGGGAGGAGCGGCTGCGGGGGTTCAGGTTCTTGACGCGCACCAGGACGATCGTGACGTTGTCCTCGCCGCCGGCCTCGAGCGCGGCGGTGACGAGGCCCTTGAGCGAGCGTTCGAGGTCGAGTTCGCTCTCGCGCATCGCCTGCAGGATGCGGCTGTCGTTGATCATGCTGGACAAACCGTCCGAGCAGAGCAGGTAGATGTCGCCGACCTGCGCCTCGACCTGCTTGAGGTCGACCTTGACCTCCTCCTGCATGCCGAGCGCGCGGGTGATCACGTTGCGGGGGAGGGCGGCCAGCCGCTCCTCGCCCAGCTCGGGCATGCTCTGGGCGTACTCGTTGTACAGCGAGTGGTCGACGGTGAGCTGTTCGATCGAGTCGTTGCGGATGCGGTAGCAGCGGGAATCGCCGACGTGGCAGATGTAGAGGCGGTTCTTGGAGCGCGAGCCGATGACGGCGACGATCGTGGTGCCCATTCCCTGCTGCTGGCTCTGGCTGCGGGCCTGGCGCAGGATCGACGCGTTGGCGAGCTGGATCGCCGTCAGCAGTCGGTTCTCCTCGAAGGTGATCGTCGGGTCGAAGCGGTAGGGCCAGGTGGAGTCGCCGCTCTCGGAGGCGCGGAAGAACTCGGCGATGGTGGCGACGGCGAGCCCGCTGGCGACGTCCCCGGCCCGGTGGCCGCCCATGCCGTCGGCGACCAGGCACAGATCCGCCTCGGGCATCAGCAGGAAGGCGTCTTCGTTGTGCTCCCGTTCGAGCCCGACATCGGTGATGCCGACAGCCTCGAGTTCCATCCCGCAGCTCCCCGACCCCCCGTCGGTGTGCGGGAGTCTAGACCGAGCCGCAACGGGGAGGCAACAGCGGAATCGAGAACTTGCGGGCGGTGCGTGTCGAGGCGAGCGCCGGCGGCCGGCTGGTCCGCATCGTCGGACTCCGACCACCGCGGGCCGACGTCGTGGACGCGGGTGGCGGCGAGCAGCGCGCCGTAGGCGAACAGCAGGGCGCCGAGCGAGGCGGCCTGCACGAGAATCGTCAGCGAGGCGCGGCGCGTGCGGGCGCGGGGTTCCAGCCGGACCACGGGTGCCGGCGCTTCGGCCTGCTGCAGCCGCGCCA
>CAZMRP010001105.1:0-1664 GCA_964568275.1 uncultured Myxococcales bacterium | reverse complement strand
CGGCGGCCGCCCGCCCCGGCCGCGACCGCGCCGCCCGTCGTTGCGCCCGCCGCGCCGCCCCCCGCCGCCTCCCCTGCCGTCATTCCTCTGGGACGAACCCCTCATGGCCGACCACTCCCGATGACCCGCGCCGACGCCTAGCGCGCCGGCGGCTCGAACAACTCGATCGTGTCCAACGGATTCCCGTCGCCGTCGATCCCGCCCACGTAGACGATCTGCCCGGCGGGCAGCCGCACCACCGCGCCGTGGGCCCGCGGCGTGCGGAGCGGGAACCGGACGGCGACCCCGGTCTCCGCATTGAGGATCAGCGCGTCCGCCACCGGATTGTCCGCGGCGTCGACCCCGCCCACCAGCACCGCGCGCGGGTCCTCGTGCTCCGGGTCGAGCCCCACCCCCACCGCGTCCGCCAGCCCGCCGACCGACGACAACGCGGGTCCCATGTTCGACCAGACCGAGCAGCCGGCCGCCGGGTCGAGACACGCGCCGTCGAAGATCCAGACGTAGGTCGACAGCTCCCCGGTCGCGCCGTAGCCGCCGGCCACCAGCGCCCGGCTCACCCCGACCCGGATCACCGTGTGTCGCGTCCGAACCTCGTCCGGCGCCGCGACGTCGTCCTCGACCGTGCCCGCGATCGGATCGAGCAGCGACGCGAACGGCAGGCCCGCCTCGTTGCCCCCCACCAGCAGGAACCGCAGGCCGTTCGGGGTCTGGACCGGCACGCCGGCCGGGTCGGCACGACCGGCGGTGCCGTCGAGCAGCGACAGCCCGCCGGCATCCGCCCGCACCAGCGCGGACACCGGCGCGTCCGCGCCGTCCACGCCGCCCCACAACAGCGCGCTGCCGTCGCCCACCGTCGCGAACCGCGGCCCGGCCCACACCTCCGGCACCCCCGCCGGCAGCGGCAGCGCCGTCCAAGCCGCCGTCGGACCGTTCCACAGGTCGGCCTGCGTCGAGGCCGTCACCCCGCCGATCAGCAACACCTGGTCGGCGTTGAGCGCCAGCATCGCGAACCGCGAACGGGCCGCGGGCAGCGTCGGCACGTCGGCCGGCGGCACCGGCGCCATCGCGTTGAGGTCGAACAGCTCCACCGTCTGCGTCACTCCGGTCGCCGTCGTGCCGCCCGCCACGATCAACCCGCCGTCGCCCGTCACCGCCGCCCCGTGCAGCGTCCGCGCCGTGGCCAGCTTCAACGTCGCCGGCGCCAGCTCCCACCGCCCCGGCGCCAGCACCAGCACGCCGATGTTCAACGTCCGGCCGGCGACGATGTCGAACGGAATCGAGCGGCCGCGGGCCCGCGCGACGCCGCTCGCGTCCTCCGCCACCACCTCCAGCACCGCCGTCGCCTCGCTCTCCGGGAAAGTGTACGTGAACAGCAGCTCGGGCAGCGTGCCGACGTCCGCCGGCACCGGCTCCACGAAGGTCGCCACGTCCGGCTTCTCGAAGGTGAACACCAGCCGCGTCGCCCCCACCAGCGGGTTCACGCCGTCCGGCACCAGGACGTGAGCCACGATCCGCGCCGGCGCCGTGCCCTCGTCGCCGCAACCGCCGGCCGCCACCGCGAACGCCGCGCCCGCCAGCCAACAAGCCGCCCGCCACCCGCGCCCCCGCACCGTCGCCCCCCGACGTCGCTCGGCCATCACTCCACCTCCGGAACGCGCACCACG
>CAZMRP010001104.1:0-1666 GCA_964568275.1 uncultured Myxococcales bacterium | reverse complement strand
ACCCGGCCTGCCGCTCCTCGGCGCTCGCCAGCGCCTCGATCGCCGAGGCGGCGGGCCAGCCGGGCGGCGCCTGCAGCCGGTAAGACTCGCCCAACTCCGCCATCAACGACGAGACCGACCGCTGCCGCTCGACCTCGGCCCGGCACACCGCGCACAGCTCGAGGTGCCGGCGGTCGGCCTCGGCCAGCGGCTCCAGTCCGTCGGCCGCCAGCCCGACCCGCTCCTCGTCGAGGTGTTCGTTCCCGCTGCCGGTTCGCCGCTCGTCCATCACACCACCGAGATCTCGCCGTCCACGAACTCGGCGAGCGCCTTCTGCAGCTTGTGCCGCGCGTGGAACAGCCGGGACATGATCGTGCCCTTCGGCACCTGCATCACCTGCGCCATCTCCTCGTAGGTCAGCCCCTCGAACTCCCGCATCACGATCACCGCCTTGTGATGCTTGGGCAGGGTGTCCAGCGCCGCGACCAGCTTCGCCATCGCCTCGTGCCGGCGCGCCGCCTTGCCCGGGTTGACGTCGTGCCGCACGGGCAGGACCGGGAAGTCCCCCTGGTCCACGTTCTCGTGCGCCAGCCGGTCCTCGTAGGGCGCCGCGCGCGTCCGGGCGGCCTTGCGCACGTGGTCGATGCACAGGTTCATCGTGATGCGGTAGAGCCAGGTGTAGAAGCTCGAGTCGCCCTGGAAGCTGTGGAGGTGGCGGAAGACGCGGACGAAGGCGTCCTGCATGACGTCCATCGCGTCGTCCCGGTTGCCCACCATGCCCATCGCCAGCCCGTACACCTTGCGCCTGTACCGTCCCAGGAGATCTTCGAACGCCTTGACGTCGCCCTTCTGGGCCCTCCGTACCAGCTCCAGGTCCGCCTCCCGGGTCTCGGCTCCGGAGCGCGACGGAGACACCGGCTTCGACGCGCCCTGAACACCCGTATTCACCTGGGGGGCCGGGGCGCGCCGGACCCCGCCGGCGGCCCGCCGGGGAGCGGTGGCCGGCGGCGGTACGTCGTCGTCGTCGGCGGCAGCTTCCCCGTCGGGGCCCTCGTCGAGGTCCCGCTCCCGGGGCTCCACCGCCTCGTCGCGCTCAGCCATGCTCATGGAACAACGGCGCCCTCCGGCGCAGGAACCCCTGCACCGCCGTCCGATCCTCCGCCGACAACTCCAGGAACCGCACCCCCATCCCCGGCATCATCTCCGGGACCCGGGGGTTGTGCTCGCGCACCCAGCGCACCTCGGACCTCGCGCTGACCACGTGCCCGTCCGGCAGGGTGAAGTTGACCACCAGCCGCGTGCCGAGCTCGAGGAAGTCGTAGGTCGCGATGAACAGCCCGCCCTCCGAGATGTCCTCGGAGAAGCCGACGTAGAAGTTGGTCTCGCTCTGGAAGCCGAGGTCGACGTCCAGCGGCAGGCGGCGCGTGGCGCGCCGCGGGTCGTGCGCCACCTGCTTGGGCGGCCCCGGCGGCGGCGGCGCCATCGAGGCCCGCTCCTGGGCCTTCTGCAGCGGGTAGAGGAACGCCAGCACCGCGGCGATGGTCTGGGTGGTCTTGACGACGGCCGGCTCCTGGGACGCCAGGTCCTGCAGCGCCTGCATCGCCTCGCGCAGATGCCCCATCGCCTGCTGCACGCCGGCCATGTGCGCCGGCTCCTCGGGCCCCGAGGACTGCACCGCGAACAGCGC
>CAZMRP010001103.1:0-1671 GCA_964568275.1 uncultured Myxococcales bacterium | reverse complement strand
CGGTCGAGCCGCCGCCGCCGGTCGAGCCGCCGCCGCCGGTCGAGCCGCCGCCGCCACCGGCCTCGTTCGTCCCGCACGTCGTCGAGGGGCTGGGCGACTGCACGAACTGTCACCGTGCCCGGGGCCTGCGCCCGATTCCCGCCGACCACGTGGACTACACCGACGACACCTGCACCGTCTGCCACCTCGTCGTCCCCCGCCCGCAGTCGGTGGCGGCCCGGGAGGGTCCCGACGCCCCGGTCTGCGCCCTGTGCCATCCGGTCGACGGCCGGCAGCGCCTCGCCCTGCCCGCCCTCGTCGAGCCGCCGCGGAGCGGTCTCGTCTTCTCGCACGCGACCCACGACGCCGTCGCGCCCGCCGGCTGCGAGGCCTGCCATTCGCTGGGCCAGGCCGACGCGCGGCGGCCGCCTTCGATGCAGGTCTGCATGAGCTGCCACAACGACGCGATGAGCCGCTGCGCGCGCTGCCACGCGGCGGACGCCCGCGGACGCCTCGTCACCGAGCGGCCCGACGGCCGGCGCCTCGTGCCGCCGGCCTGGTGGGGCGCCGTCGCGCACCTCGAGGAGTGGGACCGCGAGCACGGTGTCGCCGCACGGACCGACGCGACGATGTGTCGCAACTGCCACGAGCAGCCGTTCTGCGAAGGGTGCCACCTCGGCGTGTCCACCGAGCGGCGGTTCCACGGCGCCGGTTGGCTCACGCTGCACGGACCGGCCGGCCGCAGCAGCGACCTGACCTGCGACACCTGCCACGACCGGCAGGGCGCCTGCCTCGCCTGCCACCGGCGCGCGGGCGTCGCGGCCGACTCCCCGGACGATGCGGTCCCGGCCGGCGCCGGCCGCTACCATCCGTCGGACTGGACCTTCTCCACCGCCGGCCATCCCCGTGAAGCGCGGCGCAACCTCGGCGCCTGCGTCTCGTGCCACTCCGAAGGGCACTGCTTCACCTGCCACCGGGGAATCAACCCGCACGGCGAGTCGTTCTTCGGCGGCCCGTGCAACCTCATCCGCCGCACCAACCGCGGCCTGTGCCTGGAGTGCCACGCGACGGTCCCGCGCTGCAACGAATGACCGCCCCTGCCGGCGCGCCCGCCCACGCCGCTTCGGCCCGGCGAACACCTGTCCCTGCCGGTGGGGCGGTCCTGCATGAGTGCCGCCGACACGATCCGAAACGGCGGGAGCAGCGAAGGCGCGGGACCTGCTACCCGCCTGCAGCGTGGCAGGCCTGACACGTCTCGTTGCCGTATCCGCCATGGTCGGCCGGCATCGGACTGGCGCCGCGACCGACCCGATGGCACCGCACGCAGTTCTCCATCCCCTGGACGGGGTGCGTGATCCGCCCCGCGACGGACCGCGGCGGCGGCGCCGAACCCGCGTCCGCGGGGGGAGGCGGCGGTGGCGGTGAACCCGCGTCCGCGGGGGGAGGCGGCGGCGGTGGTGTACTCGCGTCCGCGGGGGGAGGCGGCGGCGGCGGTGGTGTACTCGCGTCCGCGGGTGGCGGCGGGGGTGGTGGTGGCGGCGGCGGCGGTGATGATGTCGGCGTCGCCGGTGGCGGCGGCGGTGGTGGTGGCGGCGGCGGTGGTGTACTCGCGTCCGCGGGGGGAGGCGGCGTTGGTGGTGGCGGCGGCGGTGGTGGTAGACCCGCGGCCGCGGGCGGCTGCGGCCGTGCGTG
>CAZMRP010001102.1:0-1671 GCA_964568275.1 uncultured Myxococcales bacterium | reverse complement strand
AACTGCAGGCATCGGATCGTGACTCGTTCTCGACGCTGGTCGAACGGCTGGCGGAGGGCCGCGAGCCCCCGACCGGCTGATGTCGGTTGCCGATTCGGCCTCCAGGGGACATCCTTGCACGGGGTGCGGAGTGTGATGGGCGCCGGAGGAAGGGAGCGGATCGACGGATGACCCGGTCGTGGAACGCACGAGTGGCCCTGGCGGTGCTGGCCGCGACCGCGGCGGGCTGCATCGTCGAGGGGCGTTGTCGGACCGACGAGGACTGCGAGTCGCCGCTGGTCTGCGGCGAGGACCGGCGGTGCGTGATCGAGTGCCGCGAGGTCGACGACTGCGCGCTGGAGGAGATCTGCGTCGGCAACCGCTGCGTGCCGGCGCCCGGGTGCGCCGGCTGCAGCTTCCCGCACGCCCAGGCGATCTGCATTCACGGCGACTGCTCGATGGGCGACTGCCGCAGCGGCTGGATCGACGCGAACGACGACGTCGGCGACGGCTGCGAGTACGAGTGCACGCCGGCGGGCGACGAGGTCTGCAACGCCGCGGACGACGACTGCGACACTCTGACCGACGAGGGCTTCGACCTGCTGGCCGACCCGGAGAACTGCGGCGCCTGCGGCACGGTCTGTCCCGAACCCCCGCACTCGTCCGCGCGCTGCGACTTCGGCAGCTGCTTCTTCTCCTGCGACCCCGGCTGGTACGACACGAACGGCGAGGTCGATGACGGCTGCGAGAGCGACACCTGCACGCCGGCCGGGGACGAGATCTGCAACGGTCGCGACGACGACTGCGACGGGGCGACCGACGAGGGGTTCGACAAGACGCTGCCGGAGTCGTGCGGCCCGTTCTGCACGGTCTGCGTCTTCCCGCGCGCGGCGCCGCTGTGCGTCGACGGCCGCTGCCGGATGGGCGAGTGCGAGGCCGGCTGGCACGACCTGAACTCCTCGCCGTTCGACGGGTGCGAGTACGAGTGCACGCCGACGGGCGAGGAGACGTGCGACGACGTGGACAACGACTGCGACGGCTTCACCGACGAGGGGGTGCTGTGTTGTCCGGAGGAGATGGTCGCGGTGCGCACGGAGGGCGGGTCGTACTGCATCGACCGCTGGGAGGCGTCGCGGCCCGACGCGACGGCGTCCACGTTCGGCATCGACCCGTCGTACGCCACCTCGCGCCCCGACGTGCTGCCGTGGCCGTGGATGTCGGCCCGGGTGACGTTGGCCGACGCCCGGGCGGCCTGCACGGCGGCGGGCAAGCGGCTGTGCAACGCGGCGGAGTGGGTCGGCGCCTGTCGCGGTCCGGACGACACCGAGTACAGCTACGGCGACGTCTACGACCCGCTGATCTGCAACGGCATCGACACCTTCGGCACCGGCGGCTTCCACTACATGCCGACCGGCTCGTTCCCGGACTGCACCAACGAGTACGGCGTGTTCGACATCAACGGCAACGTGTGGGAGCTGGCCGACGACGGCCTGGTGCGGGGCGGCGCGTACAACTGCATCGACTCCCGCACGCTGCACATGTGCTCCTTCACCATCGACCCGATGCGCGTGAACGCGATCGGCTTCCGGTGCTGCCTGTGAGGTCCGCGGTGCTGTTGCGGTTCGGGGCGCGACGGTGGACGGCGCCGCTGCTCGCGCTGCTCGCGCTCGGGCTCCCGCGGGCCGCGGCGGG
>CAZMRP010001101.1:0-1674 GCA_964568275.1 uncultured Myxococcales bacterium | reverse complement strand
CATCGCCACGCCCAGGGCCACGGGGGCCCAGCGCATCCAGCGCGGCCTGCCGCTGCCGCCCGCCAACCTCGCCGGCTCCCGCCCGTCGTCCACGTCCGCCTCCGAAAGCGACGATCGCTTGTAGCCCCCGGCCGTCGACAGGGTCAAGTCCGCCCGACCCCGTCCCGCGGCTCGCGACGACCGGCCGGCGGGAGCGGTCCTACTTGCCGGCCTCGGCCTTGAGCGTGACGAGCAGGGCGAGGGCGTCGAGCGGCGTGGTGTGGTCGAGGTCGACGTCGAGCAGCTTGCGTTCGACCGGCGACGGCCCGGCGGCGGCGAACAGCGCGACCTGGTCCGGCGCGGCGGCGGCGGGCGAACGAAGTCCGCGGCGGCTTCCGGCGCCGGGCTCGCCGCCCTTCTCGAGGTCCTCGAGCAGCGCGTTGGCGCGACGGATCAGCGGCGCGGGCAGCCCGGCCAGCCGGGCGACCTGGATCCCGTAGGATCGCGACGCGCCGCCCCGGGCGAGCTTGCGCAGGAACACGATGTCGTGGCCGAACTCGCGGGCGGCGACGTTGTAGTTCGCCGCTCCCGGCAGCCGGTCGGCCAGCGCCGTCAGCTCGTGGTAGTGCGTCGCGAACAGCGCCCGGCAGCGCACCGTGTCGTGCAGGTACTCCAGCACCGCCGCCGCGATGCTCATCCCGTCGAAGGTCGACGTGCCGCGGCCGATCTCGTCCAGCACCACCAGCGAGCGGCGCGTGGCGTGCCGCAGGATCGCCGCGGTCTCCACCATCTCCACCATGAACGTCGACTGGCCCCAGGTCAGCGAGTCCGACGCGCCGACCCGGGTGAAGATCCGGTCCACCAGCCCGATCCGCGCGCGCCGCGCCGGCACGAACGAACCCATCTGCGCCAGCAGCACGCACAACGCCGTCTGCCGCATCACCGTGGACTTGCCGGCCATGTTGGGACCGGTGACGATCCACAGCCGCTCGCCGTCGAGGTCCAGCTTGACGTCGTTGGGCACGAACTCGACCTGCGGCCCCGCCGCCTCCACCACCGGATGCCGCGACTCCTCCAGCTCGACCACGCCCGAGTCGTCCACCTCCGGCCGCACGTAGCGCCGCTCGTGCGCCAGGTCGGCCAACCCGGCGGTCACGTCGAGGAACGCCAGCCGCTCGGCCAGCGCGTCGAGCCGCCCCTTGGCCGCCGCGACGCGCTCGCGCAGCGCCACGAACAGCTCCCCTTCCAGCCCCTTGCGCCGCTCCTCGGCCGAGAGGATCTTCGACTGCAGCTCCTCCAGCTCCTGCGTCGTGAACCGCTCGCCCCCCGCAATGGTCTGCTTGCGCAGGAAGCGGTCGTTCGGCACCAGGTGCAGGTTGGGCTTGGTGACCTCGATGTAGTAGCCGAAGACGCGGTTGAAACGCAGCTTGAGCGAGGCGATGCCGGTGCTCTCGCGCTCGCGCCGTTCCAGCTCCGCCAGCCGGTCCTTGCCGTGCTCCGCCAGCTCGACCACCTCGTCCAGCTCGGCGCTGTACCCGCCCTGGATCAGGCCGCCGTCCCGCGCCGTGTGCGGCGGCGCCGGCACCAGCGCCCGGCCCAGCTCGTCCGCGAGGTCGCGACACGGGTCGCCGGCCGGGACCGTCGCCGCGACGTCGGGGTCAAGCGCCAGCTCCGCCACGGCCGCCTCGACGGCGG
>CAZMRP010001100.1:0-1681 GCA_964568275.1 uncultured Myxococcales bacterium | reverse complement strand
AGCGCCGTCTCGAGCTCCGCGGCCAGCGACTCGGGCTTGTCCGCGGGGGCGAAGCGCCGGCGGACCGAGCCGTCACGCCCCACGAGGAACTTGGTGAAGTTCCACTTGATCGCCTCGGTGCCGAGCAGGCCCGGCTGGGCCCGCTTGAGCAGCCGGTACAGCGGGTGCGTCCCGTCGCCGTTGACGTCGAGCTTGGCGAACAGCGGGAAGGTCACGTCGTAGCGCAGCTTGCAGAAGCTCTTGATCTCGGCCTCGTCCCCCGGCTCCTGGCCGGCGAACTGGTTGCACGGGAATCCCAGCACGACCAGCCCGCGGTCCTTCAGCCGCCGGTACAGCGCCTCGAGCCCCTCGTACTGCGGCGTGAACCCGCACTTGCTCGCCACGTTGACGATCAGCAGCACCCGGCCCCGGTACGGCGCGAGCGTGGTGGCCTCGCCGTCGATGGTGGTCAGCGGGATCGAGTAGATGGACTCGTCCATGTGTGCCTCCGTGCCGGGACACCCGTCCCGGGTCTCCGCAGTCTAGGAACGACGCGGCCGGTTGGCTAGCGAGGACGGGACGACGGTCGTTGCCTCGCGGCGCATCCCCGTGGCAGCCTGACGGCGTCGTCGCGGCGGAGCGGCGGCGGGGAGGTCGGGGATGACGAAGCGCGAGGCCGCCCTGGTCCGGGAGTTCAACGCCGCGCCGATCGCGCGCTGCTTCGGCATGACGCTGTCCTACCCCGAGCCGGGGGTGGCGCGGGTCGACCTGCCGTACAACCCGAACCTGGACCACGCGCTGCACGGGATCCACGGCGGGATCATCGCCACGCTGGTCGACATCGCCGGCTGGTTCGCCAGCGCCGCCCGGCACGCCGGCCGCTGGGTGGCCACCGCGGAGTTCCGCGTGCACACCCTCGAGCACGTCGAGCGGCGGGCGCTGTACGGCGTGGGTCGGGTGGTGCGCCCCGGAAAGACGCTCGACGTCTGCGAGATGCGGATCCACGACGAGACCGACCGGCTGGTGGCCCTCGGCACCGGGACCTTCGTGCCGCAGCGCGCGGTGCCCTTCGCGGGCGACGGGTCGGGCGGACCGCCGGTCGAATGAGCGGCGACCTGTCGTGGCTTGCCACCGCGGCGCGCGGCACCGAGCCGATCGTGGCCCGCGAGCTGGAGGGGCTCGGCGCGGCGGGGCTGCGGCCGGTGTCCGGCGGCGTGGAGTTCGGCGGCCCCGAGGCCCTGGCCCGGCGGGCCAACCTGTGGCTGCGCAGCGCGAACCACGTGCTGCTGCGGCTGGCGGAGTTCCCGGTGGAGTCGGCGGACGACCTGTACGCCGGGGCGTCCGACGTGCGCTGGGAGGAGCTGCTGACGCTGCGCACGACCTTCGCCGTCTCGGCCCAGGGCCGCGCGCCCGGCCTGCACCACAGCGGGTTCGCCGCGCTGCGGGTCAAGGACGCCGTGGCCGATCGGATGCGCGCGCGCCTGGGCGCGCGACCCGACGTCGATCCCCGGGACCCCGACGTGCGGATCGTGCTGCAGCTCGACGGCGGCGCGGGCCGACTGTTCCTCGACAGCTCGGGCGGCTCGCTGCACCTGCGCGGCTGGCGCCGCCGCACGACCGAGGCGCCGCTGCGCGAGACGCTGGCCGCGGCGATCGTGTTGTGGTCGGGCTGGGACCGCCGCCGGCCGCTGTGCGACCCGCT
>CAZMRP010001099.1:0-1682 GCA_964568275.1 uncultured Myxococcales bacterium | reverse complement strand
CCTGCCGCCCGGCTCGCTGGCGGTGCGCACGGGCCGGCTGGGCGAGGCGGTGCTCGTGGCGGCCCGCGGCACCGCGGAGGGGCGCGAGCCGGCGGGGCACCCGAACCTCGGCGTGACCTACGCCGCCTACGCCGCGTTGCAGGAGCTGGGCTTCGGCTTCCTGCACCCGCTCGAGCCGACGATTCCCGCCGACGTGCTGCGGCCGGCGCCGTTCGTGGAGCGGGTCGAGTCGCCGCGCTGGACGGAGCGCGGCCTGCACCTGCACACGATGCACCCGCTCGAGCTGACCGATCTGGTCAACGGCTGGGGGCCCGGCGGGCCGGCCGACGCCGACGGCTGGCGCGCGATGCTGCCGGACTGGGAGCGGCTGCTCGAGTGGGCCGTGGCCAACCGGCTCGACTGGCTCAACTGGGTGCTGCTCGAGGGAGGCGAGTGGCTGACCTTCGCCACGAGCGACGAGCGTCAGGCGCGGCTGACGACGCTGGTGGAGCGGGCGCACGCCTGGGGCCTGCGCGTCGGCATCGATGCTTCGATCGCGCTCCAGCAGCAGCACGCCTTCCGGCTGATTCCGGAGCAGGGCGACGAGGCCTACGAGTTGGTGCAGCTGCAGGACCGGATCGGCTGGTTGATGGAGCTGGGGCTGGACTTCCTGACGACGGAGAGCGGCACCAGCGAGTTCACCAATCCCGGCGACGAGCGGATGCTGGCGTGGATGGACCTGTTCGCGGCGGAGCTGGCCGACGGGTACGGCAAGCCGGGGTTCATCAAGATCCACTGCTCGACGGGGCAGTTCGCCGAGAGCTACGTCGACCCCGACACCGGCGCGCCGCTGAACTTCAACTTCCTGCCGCACTACGCCGACCCGCGGCTGGGGGTGATGCCGCACACCGTGCAGCACTACGGGCTGGACGACCCGGCGCCGACCTACGGCAACGACGACTTCTCGGCGATGCGCGAGTTCCTGCAGGAGGAGGCCGGGGCCCGGCCGGTGGTCTGGCATCCCGAGTCCGCCTACTGGGTCAGTTTCGACGTCGACGTGCCGCTGTTCCTGCCGCTGTACGCCGAGCGGCGGCTGCACGACCTGCGGCTGCTGGCGGCGGACGAGGCGGCGGGTCGGATGGGGCGCGGCGAGCACGCCGGGGCCGCGATGCAGGGCCAGGTGGTGTTCTCCAGCGGCTGGGAGTGGGGCTACTGGCTGAACGACGTGGTGGCGGCCCGCGGGGCCTGGGATCCCGGCGACCCGACGGCCGAGGGCGACGCGGCGTTCCGCGCGCTGCTCGCCGACGTGCTGCGCCCGTTCGGCGCCGACGCCCCCGCGTGGGTCGACCTGCTCGCCGACACGACGGCGGCGCAGCAGGCGCTGCTGATCGAGGGGCGGGTCGGCGGCCGGGCGCCGTCCGGGGGCGTGGTGCGGCGCAACGGCCAGGCCTACCTGCAGGGGGTCGAGACCTGGGACGACGTCAGCGACCTCGCGATCGACCTCGGCCTGCCGGGGGTGGCGATGACGCAGCCCGACCGGCTGGGGCTGGTCGAGATGCGCAACCCGCTGCACGCGCCGCCGGACTACGGGCGCGAGGTCGAGCCGCTGCTGGCGGAGTTGGAGACGACCTTCGCCGAGCTGACGGGGCGCTTCGAGACGCTCGCGGCGCGGGCCCCGGCCGCCGTCGAACCGCTGGCGGCGG
>CAZMRP010001098.1:0-1687 GCA_964568275.1 uncultured Myxococcales bacterium | reverse complement strand
GCCGGCCGCCGCGCGAGGCGTTCGCCGAGGCGCTGGCGCGTCCGGAAGGCGCGCCGCCCTTGCGCGAGCTGGCGCGCGGACGGCGTGTGGCGATCGTGATCGCCGACGAGTTCCGCGCCGGGCTGCAGAAGGAGATCCTCGACGTGCTGATCGCCGAGGTCGCCGCGGCGAAGCCGGCGCACGCCGCGCTGCTGGTCGCCACCGGCTCGCACGACCCCGCGATCTACGCCAAGACGCTCGCCCCGGCCGCGCGCGAGTCCGCCGCCCGCCACGGCCTCGAGCTGCTGGTCCACGTCCACCACTGCGACGAGTCCACGCACCACCACGTCGGCCACACGCCGATGGGCACCCCGGTCGACCTCGACGAGGTGCTGCTGTCGGCCGACCTGCGGGTCTACGGCCACGAGAGCAAGCACCACTACATGTGCGGCTACTCGGTGATCGACAAGCTGGTGCTGCCGGGCATGTCGGCCCGCCGCACGATCGAGGCCAACCACAAGCGGGCGCTCGACCCCGCCTCCCAGGGCGGACGTTCCCCCTGGCACCCCGACCCGCAGCGCAAGCACAACCCGTTCGCCGAGGACGCGCGCGACGCCCGGCAGCTCACCGAATGGCAGGTCTACGAGAACGGGCGGCTGGTCGAGCGGCCGGTCGACACCTTCGGCCTCGACATGATCTCGGAAAGCGGCCAGGTGGGTTGGATCGCCGCGGGGCGGCCCGAGGCGTTCCTGCCGCGGATGCCGGTGGAGGTCGACCGGGTCGGGGCGTTCGAGGTGCAGCCGGCGCGCTACGTGCTGCTCTCGCCCGGCGGCCCGCCGGCCTCCGGAACGCTCTACTCGACCCAGAACTGCTTCGACATGGCGCTGCTCGGCTCGATCCGGCCCGGCGGCGAGGCGCTGGTGCTGGCGCCGTGCGACGGCCGGCCCGACGTGCCCGCGGACGTCCGCGGCCTGGCCCCGGACGCCGGCTCCAAAGCGCTGTTCTACGACGGGCTGGTCCAGCTGCTGGCGCTGCCGTTCGACGAGGCGGAGGCGTGGATCCGCGACCACTTCGAGCTGTACCTGTGGAAGACCCACCGCGTGCTGCGCCTGCTCAAGGTCGACAACGTCCGGCTGCACCTGCACTCGGAGCTGGACCCCGCGCGGGTCTCGGCCGCGGGCTTCGTCCCGGTCGCCGACCCGCAGGCGTGGCTCGACGAGCGGGCCGCGCGGGGCGACGGCACCTGCCACGTGATCGACAACGGCAACCGGCTGCTCGTGGTCGGCAAGCCCTGACCGGACCCCGCATGACCGACCCGTCCGCACCACCCCGTCCTCCCCGACCCGACGGCCCGCGGCCCCGCGCGGTGGTGCTGCTCTCCGGCGGTCTCGACTCCGCCGTCGCGGCGGCCTGGGCCAAGGCCGACGGCTTCGAGGTCCACGCGCTGACGGTGCGCTACGGCCAGCGGCACGCCGCCGAGTTGGAGGCCGCCCGCCGCGTCGCCGCGTCGCTCGGCCTCGCCTCGCACCGCGTCGTCGACCTCGACCTGCGCGCCATCGGCGGCTCGGCCCTCACCGCCGAGATCCCGGTGCCGCACGTCGGCCCGGCGACGACCCCGCCGACCGACGGAACCGCCGCGCCGGGCGGCACGGTCCCGGTGACCTACGTCCCCGCCCGCAACACGATCCTGCTCGGCCTGGCGTTGGCG
>CAZMRP010001097.1:0-1688 GCA_964568275.1 uncultured Myxococcales bacterium | reverse complement strand
GGCCACCCGACTGGGTGTCGCCGCCGGCGCGACGGCGGCCACGTTCGGCGGTCCGGCCGGGCTGGCCGACCTGCTGGTCGTCTCCGGCGACCCCGAGGGGCTCGGCTACCGCTTCGGCCGGCGGGTGGGGGCCGGCGAACCGGCCGACGCGGTGCGGGAGGAGGCCGAGTCGCGGACCGAGGCGCTGCGCGCGCTGGACGGTCTGCAGACGATCGCTCGGCGTGTGGCGGTGGCGGCGCCGACCCTGCAGGCACTGCGCGAGGTCCTGGTGGGCGACGCCGACCCCGGGACGACCATCGACGAGCTGCTGCGCGCGGGGTCCTGAGCGACCTACTCCGGCACCTCGCAGTCGACGCCCGGCACGCGCAGCGCGGGGTCGAAGGGGTCGGGCGAGGGGACCGGCGTGCACGCGCCGGCCACGCACTGCTCGCCGGCGCCGCAGGTCCGCGTCAGACAGGCGCCCGCCAGCTCGATTCGAACCTCCCGGACGCCGGACGCCGGTACCGACTGCAGCACGGTCTGCGAGCGAACCTCGGCCCCGCCCTTGTGCCAACGGACGCGGAAGGCGACCCACGAACGGAACTCCGGGCCCGCCTCGTACAGGATCCGCACCGGCAGGTCGGACGGCGCGGCCAGCGGGAACGCCTGGACCCGCGGCGCGCAGGTCTCGCCCGTCGCCGCCCGCGACGCCGTGACGTCGACGCGCACCTCGTCGACCACCGTCGGCACGCCGACCTCGGTCTCGAGAATCGCCCGGACGCCGGGGCCTTCCTCGTCGGGGCCGCAGGCACCCGCCGCCGCGAGCACGGCTGCGCCGAGCGCGAGCAACCAGCGGTGCGGCCTACGGTCCATGCAGCACCCAGTCGTCGGCCGGCCGCTCGTCGGACGGCCACAGCAGCACGCCCGCCGTCACGGCGCCGCCGACGACGACCGCGCCCACGATCGTCCACAGCCACCACGAGCCGACCACGCTGTCGTCCTCGGGCTCCTCGGGCGTCGGCTCGAGCGGCCCGACGGGCGGCTCCACCGGCCCGACGACCGGCGCCGCCGGAAGCAGCACGGCCACCACCTCGACCCGCTCACCCTGCTCCACCGTCAGCTCGCGCCGGAACGCCTCGAAGCCGTCCCGGCGCAGCTCGAGCACGTGAGGTCCCGGGCCGAGCCGCAGCGCGTCGGCGAGCGGCGTGGTGCCGACGTCGCGACCGTCCACGAGCACCTGGGCGCCCGGGGGATCGACGGTCAGCACGACCTGTCCGACGCGTGGCTCGAGTTCGGCGATGCGGCCGCGGGCATCCTCCATCCGGTCGGCCGGTTCGGATTCCGCGCCGACCTCGAGGTAGATCCGGAACGAGGCGATGGCGGCCGGATAGTCGAACAGCGCCGCCTGGCAGTTGGCGATGTTGAACATCACGATCGGGCGCGGATTGAGCGACCACGAGGCCTGGAACGCCGACAGCGCGCCGGGGTAGTCCTCCTGCCGCAGCGCCTCCACGCCCGTCTCGAACGACGTCCGGGCGCGAGCCAGGTCCGCGGCCGACGGCTCGCCCCGGACGGCCGGGACCCCCGGTTCCTGCGCGACGGCGACGGCGGTCCACAGCAGGACCGTGCACGGGAGCAGCCGGCGGAGCGTCTTCACGGCTGGTCGTACTCCGTGACGAAGGTCGACCCGGCGCGCCCCTCGAGGGTGC
>CAZMRP010001096.1:0-1695 GCA_964568275.1 uncultured Myxococcales bacterium | reverse complement strand
CCCAATGGACGAATACATACGCAACGTTGCCCTCGGCGAGTGCCGCGCGGCGCTGGCCGGGTGGCCCGAGCCGCCGCTGCGGCGCCACGACGACGCCAAACACCCGCTGCACCGGCTGAAGTTGCTGGTCGACCTGGGCCTCGAACGCGGGATGCTGCCCGACGCGCCGCGGCTCGTCGGGCGGATCCTCTCCCTGGCCGGAGCGGACGGCCAGCTCCGCTCGGTGGTCTGCGACCCCGAGACCCAGGAGCCCCAGCGCCTGGCCTTCCCCTGCGACACCCCGCTGCTGCTCGGCGCCGTCCTGACGCTCGGCGACCCGGCCGATCCGCGGGTCGCCGCAGCGCTCCAGGCGCTCGAGGTGCGGCGCGAGCACGACGGCGGCTGGTTCTGCCACGGCGATTGGCAGGGGCTCGAGACGAGCTGGCGGCAACGGCCCGAGTCGTGCCCGCTCGCCACCCTGTTCTCGCTGTGGGCCCTGGCGCGTCTCCCGGCCGGCGACCCGCGCCGCTCGAGCCGCGGGGCCGAGCTGCTGCTGGGGCACTTCGAGGCCTACGACCGGCGGGCCGGGCGGCCGATCTGCTTCTTCCAGGCCGGCAAGCGCTTCCGACGGCTCAAGTTCCCCTTCGTTTGGTACGACGTGCTGCACGTGCTCGACGTGCTGACGCGGTTCGAGGAGCTGCGCGGCGACCGGCGGCTGCGGGCGATGGTCGATGCCGCCCTGCCCGACACGCCGCCCGGAGGCCGGCTCAAGGCCGGGTCGGTGTTCACCGCGTACAAGGAGCTCGACTTCGGCCGGAAGCGCGAGCCGTCGCCGACGATCACCTTCCTGCTGGCGCGCGTGCTGCGCCGGCTCGATACTTGAGGACGGCGAGGTGCGGGAATGACGCGACGGGACGGCAAGGGGACCGAACGGGACGAACGAGCGGTGCGGCTGGGGCGGCGCGACCTCCTGCGACTCGCCGCCGGCGGGGTTTTCGCCGCCGGCGCGGGCACGCTGGCCTCGGCAGGCTTCGGCTGCGGCACGGCGGCGATGGGGCACGGCGCGGCGGAGCCGGAACCCCCGGCAACCACCGCCTGGAACTCCGACGAACGGGCGTTGCTCGAGTCGGCGGGCGAGGTGCTGGCGATTCCGCCGCACGGGTCCCCCGCGGCCGCGGTGCTGCGGCGCCGCGCCCGCGAGCTGGAACCGGCCACCGACCTCGCGTCGCTCGAGCGTCGCATGCGGGCGACGCTCGTCGACTCGGGCGGCGTCGGCCTGGCCGCCCCGCAGGTCGGCGTCGGCGTCCGCGCCGTCCTGGTGACCCTCGACGCCCGCTCTCCTGCGCCCCGCACGATCTGGTGCGTCAACCCGCGCATCGAGCGGCGCTCGGACGAGCTGCAGGACGACCTCGAGGGGTGCCTGTCGCTTCCCGAGCTGTGCGGTTTGGTGCGGCGGCAGCGGGCGTTGACTGTGGCGTACTTCGACGGGACCGCCGAGGTCGAGCTGGACGTCGAGGGGTTCGACGCGCGGATCTTCCAGCACGAGCTCGACCACCTCGACGGCGTGCTGTACACCGACCGGCTGCTCGGAACGGCCGCGCCCAAGGAGGCGCTGCGGCCCCTGCGCGACGAGCTGGCGCGGCGGCGGGCTGCCGGCACGGCCGGCGACGTGCTCGCGCCGGCCGAGGTGGCGGACCTGTGGCGCGCGGTGCTCGA
>CAZMRP010001095.1:0-1711 GCA_964568275.1 uncultured Myxococcales bacterium | reverse complement strand
TTGGCCGCGTCCTCGGGAAACGGGTAGGTCGGGACGCCGGCCTCCCGCAGGCGGCGTTCGCCCTCGCCGGCCGAGCGGCTGCGGGCCATCAGGCAGGCGACGAGCGGCCGGCCGCGCCCCCCGGCGCGCCAGGCCTCGACGATCGCGCGCGCCACCGGGTCGGCGTCGACCATGATCGGCGGTGCGAAGATGGTCAGCAGCGCGTCGACTCCCGGGTCGTCGAGCACGGCGCGCAGCGCGGCGTCGTAGTCCGGCGCGCGCGCCGCGGCCAGCACGTCCACCGGGTTGTGGACGCTGGCGTCCGGCGACAACGCGCTCCGCAGGGCCGCCGTGGTCTGCGGGGCGAAGGCGGCCGGGGTGAGGCCCAGGCCCACCAGGGCGTCGGTGGCGAGGATCCCCGGCCCGCCGGCGTTGGTCACCACCGCCACGCGGGGCCCGGGCGCCGGCGGCTGCTGCGCCAGCGCCGTCGACACGTCGAACAGCTCGGCCACGGAGCCCACGCGGACGATCCCGCACTCCTCGAACAGCGCGTCGTACGACACGTCGCGGCCGACGAGCGCCCCGGTGTGCGACTGCGCGGCGCGCGCCCCCTGCGCCGTCCGGCCCGCCTTCACCGCCACGATCGGCTTGTGGCGCGTGACCCGGCGCGCCACCGGGATGAACCGCCGCGGGTCGAGGAAGCTCTCCACGTACATCGCGATCACCCGCGTCCGCTCGTCGTGTTCCCAGTACGTCACGAGGTCGCAGGCGTCGACGTCCACGCGGTTGCCGATCGAGCAGAACATCGAGATTCCGGCGCCCCGCTCCGCCGCCAGCTCGAGCATCGACTCGCCCAGCGAGCCGCTCTGCGTGACGAACGCGATCGGCCCCGGCGGCGGCGTCAGCCGCGCGAAGCTGGCGTTGAGCCGCACGTCCGGCTCGGTGTTGATCACCCCCATGCAGTTCGGGCCGGCCGCCCGCATGCCGTGCCGTCGCAGCAGCTCGCGCAGCGTCGCCTCGCGCTCCCGCCCTTCCGGCGTGCCGGTCTCGCCGAAGCCGGCCGAGACGATCACCAGCGCGCGGACCCCCTGGCGCCCGCAGGCGTCGATCGTCTCGAGCGCGAGGTCCTTGCGGACGATGACCACCGCGAGGTCCACGGGGTCCGGGATCTCGAGCACCGACGGGTAGCACTTGAGCGCCATCACCACGTCGTGCGCGGGGTTCACCGGGAACACCTTGCCCTGGTACTCGCCGACCATCAGGTTGCGCAGCACCTCGCGCCCGATGCTGCCCTGCCGGCCCGTGGCGCCCACCACCGCCACGGCGCGGGGCCGGAACAGGCCGTCCAACCCCGTGGCCTCGCCGTCGCACGCCGCCGTCACTCGTCCCACGGTCCACCTCGCTCCCGAGCCGGGCCCGCGGACCCGGCAAGCACACGCTAGTGCGTCGTCCGGCGGCTGTCGACGGCGGGGATCGGCGCCCGGATCCTGAACATTCAGCCAGTACGTCCGGCCGATTCCTTGACACGTTCGGTGGGAGGGGAGACAGTGGCCTCGATGCGATTTCAGCCTCTACGCAGCGGCCGGAGGGCCCTGCTCGGGTCGGCGGCGCTGCTCGGGACGCTGGCCTGGAGCCTCGCGGGGGGAACGGCCGCGGCCCAGGGGCGGTCGGGGCGGCGCGCCGGCGAGGCGCGGACCCACGAGGTCGGGTCCGGCGAGACGCTGACGCAGAT
>CAZMRP010001094.1:0-1712 GCA_964568275.1 uncultured Myxococcales bacterium | reverse complement strand
GCGCGGGTCCGCACCGATGCGGGTGCGACGCCGCCCCGCGACGCGGGCGGGACCACGCCGCCGCCGACCGACAACTCCTACGATCAGGCGCGCCAGATGGTGCTGGCCGGCAACAACCAGGGGTGCATCGACATCCTCTCCCGCGCTCCCCAGAGCAGCCGCAACCTCGAGCTGCTGATCACCTGCTACAAGGCGGCCGGGCGGATGCCCGACGCGCAGAACGCGATGCTGAGCTACGTCAGCCGCTATCCGACGGCACGCAAGGCCGACGAGTACCGCCAGGTGCTGGAGGCGGCCGGACGCCTGCCCTGACCCGGCCGCGAGGCCCGGCCGCGGCCCAACCGCCTGGAATTCCGCAGCCGTCCGCCGGTTGACATCCCGACGGTCTTTCCGCTACGTTCCACCCGACCGCGAACCGCGGGAACGGGTGCATCCGGGGGTCTTCGCGGAGTGCGCGGGCATCGCCGAGGAGCGGAGGGAAGGATGAGTTCCACCCGAATGATGCGCCTGGCTGCTCCGATCCTGCTCGCGGCGTCGCTGGTTTCCGTGCCGGCGCGGGCCGAGGAAGTGACGGACCCGGCCAACAGCGGCGCGCTCGACATCCGCCTTTTCCGCGCCGCCGTCGACTCCAAGGGGCTGTTCGGCATCAACGCCAGCGAGGTCATGCCGCACCTCGACATCAGCATCGGGCTGGTGCTCGACTACGGCTACAACCTCTTCCCGGTCACCGCCTTCAACTGGACCGACGACAACGCCGACGGCGTGGCGGACCTGGCCGAGACCACGAACACCGACGCGCACCTCGTGACCCATGCGATCGACGCCAACATCGGCTTCAACATCGGTCTGTTCAACTTCATGGCGGTGGGTTTCTCGCTGCCGATCGTGATCCTGTCCGGCGGGCAGACGATGGGCGTGACCGGCTGGAACCGCTGGACCGGCGGCGCCGGGTCGCTGGCGCCCAACCCCACCCCGTCGTTCTCCGCGCAGCACGTCGGCGACCTCGAGATCCACGCGAAGTTCCGGATTCTGCGGGCCGAGCGCAACCCGGTGGGTCTCGGGGCGATCGTCCAGTTCTTCACGCCCACCGGCCAGGCCGACCGCGCGCTCGGCTCCGATCCGGGCCTCGGCCTGGGCGCCACGGTGATCCTCGACACGGCCCCCGTCGACTGGTTCCTGGCGTCGCTCAACGTGGGCACGCGGCTGTTCTTCGCCAACGACGCGGGCTACGAGCCGCTCCGACTGACCGACGCCGCCGGCAAGGTCTTCGAGTACGGCCACCTGCTCACGTTCGGCGTCGGCCTCAGCTTCACCCTGGTCCGCGAGCGGCTCAACGCGATCGTCGAGTACTACGGCAACACGGTGTTCACGAACTTCTTCGACATGCCGCACACGCCGATGGAGGTGGTGGCGGGCCTCAAGGTGTTCCTCGAGCGCAACAGCTACCTGTACATCGGCGGCGGCACCGGCATCTTCTCCCAGGGGTTCTCGGCGGCCGACGCCCGGGTGTTCGGCGCGTGGATCTTCGAGCCGTCGATCGGCGACCGCGACCGCGACGGGATCAAGGACGACGTCGACCAGTGCCCCGACGACCCCGAGGACTACGACGACTTCGAGGACACCGACGGCTGCCCCGACCCGGACAACGACCGCGACGGGATCCTCGACGTCGAGGACGACTGCCCGCTGATCCCGGAGGACCGCGACGGCGA
>CAZMRP010001093.1:0-1719 GCA_964568275.1 uncultured Myxococcales bacterium | reverse complement strand
GGCCGAGCGGTCTGCTCGCGGCGCTCGCGCTGGTCGCCCTGGCGGCCCCGGCGGCGCGCGCGGCGGTCTACGATGTCGGTCCGGGGCAACCCCTGGCCGCCGTCGGCGACGTGCCGTGGGAGTCGCTGGCCCCCGGGGACGAGGTGCGGATCCACTGGCGGGCCGAGCCCTACCGCGAGAAGTTCGTGGTGGCGGTGCAGGCGACGGAGGCCCAGCCGGTGGTGGTCCGCGGGATCCCGAACGAGGCCGGCGAGCTGCCGGTGCTCGACGGCCGGGACGCCACCACGCGCGCCGCGCTCAACTACTGGAACGAGGACCGCAGCGTGATCAAGATCGGCGGCTCGAACACCCCGAGCTGCGACCAGCCCGACTGCGTACCGAGCTGGATCACCATCGACGGCCTCGACGTCCGCTCCGCCCGCCCGCCCTACGCGTTCGCCAGCTCCCGCGGCGGCGGCAGCTATGCGGACAACGCCGCGGCGATCCACATCGAGGTCGGCCGCAACATCACGATCCGCAACTGCCGGATCCACGACTCCGGAAACGGCCTGTTCATCGGCGCCAACGGCGGCCTGACCCAGGAGATCCTGGTCGAGGGCAACGCGGTCTACGACAACGGCATCGAGGGCTCGATCTACCAGCACAACAGCTACACCGCCGCGCGCGGCCTCGTCTTCCAGTACAACCACTACGGCAGCCTGCGAGCGGGCTGCGGCGGCAACAACCTCAAGGACCGTTCCGCCGGCCTGGTCGTCCGCTACAACTGGATCGAGAACGGCAATCGCCAGCTCGACCTGGTCGACGGCGAGGACACCGGCGCCATCCCCGGCGACACGCGCTACCGCACCACCTTCGTCTACGGCAACCTGCTGCTCGAAGGTCCCGACGAGGGGAACAGCCAGATCGTCCACTACGGCGGCGACAGCGGCGACGAGAGCAGCTACCGCAAGGGCACGCTCTACTTCCACCACAACACCGTCGTCTCCACGCGCAGCGGCAACACCACCCTGTTCCGCCTGTCGACCAACGACGAGCACTGCGACGCGCGCAACAACATCATCCTCGTCACCGCCGCGGGCGGCAGCCTCGCTCTCTGCTCCGGCACCGGCGTGCTCGACCTGAGCCACAACTGGCTCAAGCCCGGCTTCGTCGATACGCACGACACGCTGGAGGGAACGATCCACGACGACGGCACATCGATTGCCGGCACGGACCCGGGGTTCGTCGACCTGGCCGGCCGGGACTTCCACCTCGCCGCCGGCTCGCCCTGCATCGACGCCGGCACGGACCTGGCCGCCGCCGCGCTCCCGGACCACGACGTCCTGGCCCAGTACGTCGCGCACCAACGCGGCGAACCACGGCCGCTCGAGCCGCCGCTCGACCTCGGAGCCTACGAACGATGCGTCTCCGGCTCGTGCGGCGCGGCGGACGCGGACGCGGATGCGGATGGCGATGCGGACGCGGATGCGGATGCGGACGCCGACGCGGATGGCGATGCGGACGCGGATGCCGACGCGGATGCCGACGGCGACGGCGACGTGGACCTGACCGACGGGGGAGGCGACGGCGACGATGGCGACGACGCGGGCGACGGCTGCGGTTGCCGAGCGGTCGGCCGAGCCGGCTCCGCCGGCGCCTGGCTGGGGCTGCTCGCGGGACTCGCGCTGCTGCGCCGCGGTCGCCGACGCCCGTAGCGCGGTGCCCCAGCGGACGGCGCCG
>CAZMRP010001092.1:0-1720 GCA_964568275.1 uncultured Myxococcales bacterium | reverse complement strand
GAGCGCCTGCACGCCGTACGCCCGGTACTCGGCGCCGGCGCAGGTCTGCACCCGCGCCGTGCAGGCGCCGAGCCCAGCGGTGCCGGCCGGCCCGTCGTCGCAGGACCGCGTCAGCGCCAGCAGGTCCGTGCCCTCGTCGACCCAGCCGTTGCAGTCGTTGTCCAGCCCGTCGCAGACCTCCTCGGTCTCCCCGGCTTCCGGAACACAGACTACCGCCCCCTCCCGGCACTCCGTCACCCCGGGGCCGCAGGCGCCCGGCAGCCCCGTCGTGCACACCACGCCGCCGCCCGGGTCACCCTCGTCGGCTTCCCCGTCGCAGTCGTTGTCGACCGTGTCGCACACCTCCGGCGCGTCCGAGTGGACGCCCGGGTCCGTGTCGTCGCAGTCGGTGCCCCGACAGCCGACGCCCACGCCGTGGTCGTCGTAGTCGCCGTCCACGCAGCACCGCTCGCCGACCGGCGCGCAGACCGGGTCCGGCAGCGGCGTGATCCGGCTCTCGACGCAATCGAAGCGCGGCGGACAGTCCGGAATCTCGGAGTTGCACGTCTGCAGACAGACGCTCACCCCCGAGGGCAACGCTACGCAGGGATAGCCCTCGGCGCAGTCCGCGTCGTCCGCGCACTCCTGGCACACCAGGCCCGGCACCACCGGACCGCCGTCGCCTTCCTCCGCGCCGTCCTCGAGGGCATCGTCATCGACATCGGTCTCGACGCGATCCCCCGGATCCGGAACGTCGTCGACGTCCACGTTCCCGCCGTCGTCGACGTCGCCGCCCGTGTCCGCGAGACACGGGCAATCGTCCCCCGGCGGTTGCGCGCAACCGGCCGCGACGACGACGAGACACAAACCGACCAGACGCCCCACCCCATTCCACGTCTGCTTGTCCATGATCGAAGGCTACGTGCAGCCCCACCGGCGGTCAAGCACGACGCGGACGGTGGCCCTGGACCTTCCCGCCGGAATCCACCACCATGCGGCCCGTGTCGCGCGGGGCAGCGCACGCCCCGCCGGGAGGAGACCATGAGCGACCCGCAGGAACTGCTGAAGAACGCCCGCTGGCTCGGCCACGCCAGCATCGTCGTCCGGGGCAGCAAGACGGTCTACGTCGACCCGTGGGAGGTCTCCGCCTCCGACCCCGCCGACGTGATCCTGATCACCCACGATCACTACGACCACCTCTCCCTCCCCGACATCGACCGGCTCGCCCGCCCCGACACCGCGATCGTCGGTCCCGCGATGTGCCGCGAGAAGCTCGGCAAGCGCCTGACCGCGATCGAGGCCGGTGCCGGCCTCACCGCGCACGGCGTCGACGTCGAGGCGGTCCACGCCTACAACCCGAAGAAGCCGTTCCACCCCAAGGAGTACGGCGGCCTCGGCTTCGTCTTCACCGTCGATGGCGTGCGCTACTACCACTCCGGCGACACCGACCGCATCCACGAGATGAGCACCGTCCGCGCCGACGTCGCCTTCCTCCCCGTGGGCGGCAAGTACACGATGGACGCCGCCGAGGCGGCCGAGGTCCCGACGCTCGTCCGCGCCCGGGTCGCCGTCCCGCTGCACTACGCCAAGATCGTCGGCGAGCTGGCCGACGCCCAGCGCTTCGCCAAGCTGTGCAAGGTCCCCGTCGTGATCCTCGAACGCTCGTAGCCGGCAGGAGGAAGCGATGACCCGTCGACTCGCCCCGTGGTTCCTCGCGGCCCTCGTCGCCGCCCTGCTCGCC
>CAZMRP010001091.1:0-1721 GCA_964568275.1 uncultured Myxococcales bacterium | reverse complement strand
CGCCAGGGGTGCCGGAGCCGCGGCGGGCGGAGCCGCCGGGGCCGGGATCTCGGGGCGCGCCATCATCATCGCGTGGGCCGGCGAGGCGATCGGGTGCGCGGCCGCCCCGGGGGTCGCCGGCGCCTTCTCGGGCACGAGCGGCTTCTCGGGAAGGACGAACGACGCGGGCGGCAGCTTGGGCGACGAGGCGCCGAGCCGCCGTTCGCCCATCGCGGCGGCGTTGCGCAGCGCCTGCGCGAAAACCTCCGCGGTGCGGAACCGCCGCTCCGGGTTCTTCTCGATCGCCTGGTGCACCGCCAGCTCCACGGCGCCCGGCAGGGGCGACCCCCGACGCAGCGAGGACAGCCGCGGCGGCTCCTCGCGGATGTGCTTCATCAGGAGGTCGAGCGGCTTCTCGGCGTCGAACGGCGGCCGGCCCGTCAGCATCTCGTACAGCAGCACGCCGCACGAGTAGATGTCGCTGCGGGCGTCCGCCGGGTCGCCCGCGGCGGCCTCGGGCGAGATGTACTTGGGGGAGCCGAAGACGAGGCCCGAGCGGGTGGCGACGGTCTTGTGGTCGAGCACGCGGGCGATGCCGAAGTCGAGCACCTTGACGTAGTCCGCGTCGTCGCCGACCCGGGTCAGCATCACGTTCTCGGGCTTGAGATCGCGGTGGATGATGCCGGCCCGATGGGCCTCGCCGAGCGCCGACAGGACCTGCTCGATGATGTGGACGGCACGCTCGAGCGGCAGGCCCTGGGGCGGCACGGCGGCGGACAAGGCGGTGCCGGTGATGAACTCCATCGCCAGGAACAGGTTGCCGTCCGGCAGCAGCCCGGCAAGGTACAGGTGGACGATGTTGGGGTGCGAGATGCGGCTGGCGATCTGCGCCTCGCGCTGGAATCGCGCGACGATCTCGGGCTGGCTCTTGAGGTCGGGGTGCAGCACCTTGAGCGCCACGGGACGGCCGATGCCGAGCTGCCGGGCGCGGAACACGGTGCCGGTGGAGCCGACGCCGCACAGCTCCTCGACGACGAACTGGGAGTAGATCGTCTGGCCGACGTACTCGACGAGCGGCGCGGGCGGCTTGCGCGGCTGGTGCGCGTCGCGACCCGAATCGGTGAAGATCGGCGGATGGGGCGCCGGCGCCTCCACCGCAGCGCGCACCACGTCGGTGGACAGCGGCGGCACCGCCGACGGCCGGTGCGTCGGCAGGTCGTCGTCGGCGCGCGGTGCGGGCCGCCGAGCGACGACCGGAGGGTGGACCGGCTGCGGCGCCGGCGCAACGAGAGGAGCCGGCACGGACACCGGCGAAGCCGGGACCACGGATCGCGGCGCGGGCGCCGGCGCCGGCGGCCGCGGCGCCACCGAACTTGCGGGAGACGGAACCTCCACGGTCGGCGGCACCACGGTCGAAGCAGGTCCCGAGCCGCCGGGGTCCGGCGACGGCGTCCCGGGCGGAGCGCCCCGCGGCGCATCGACGAGCGACACGCCGTCCTCGGGGCAGAAGCGGGCGCCGGGCGGGAAAGCCTTCCCGCACACGGGACAGAAGCGGATTTCGGCGCCCGGGGGAACCATGTCGGCGAAGGATACGCCACCTGCCCGGTTTTTTGGTAGGGTTCCCGCGATGACTCGGCGCCGCAAGGACAACCCACCCGGTCCCCAGACCCCGTCACCCGACCGCGCGCCCGACGAGCCGCAGGCCTCGGGCCCGTCGAAGGGCCCGCCCGGCGCGCCCGCCC
>CAZMRP010001090.1:0-1728 GCA_964568275.1 uncultured Myxococcales bacterium | reverse complement strand
CGGAACGTCGGGCACGTCCGCCGCGTCGTCGGGCTCCACGGCGTCGTCGGGCTCCACCGTGTCGTCGGGCTCCACCACGTCGTCCGGGGTCACGGCATCGTCGCGCGGGCGTGCATCGTCGCTCGGCTCGTCCGCCTGGTCCCCGTCCGTCCCGTCGAACAGGTCGTCGCCGGTGTCCCCGGCCGTGGAATCGTCACCGCAACCGAACCCCACCCAGCCGAGCGTGACCACCATCAGCGCCAACGTTCTCCAGGACATGCGATCCTCCCTTCCGCGTCTGCCGTCCCCCGATGCACGACACTGCTAGCAGGGATTGCCCCGACCGGCCCGGGGCTTTCACCGGATCCCGGTCGAATGCCCGATTGGGTAAGCGTACAACCTACACCACCCGGCGTCCTCGAATCGGGCGCCTCGGAGGCCCGTTCCGTCCCTGGAGGCGCGGGCGTCCCACACGGCGGGGCGTCTCAGGGAGGCGAGGGCAGGGTGGTGAACGAACCATCGTGCAGTTGGACGAGGCGCACCGGGCGGCGGGCCTCGCCGTCGGCGCCGAAGCCCGCGAACGGCGCCGCCGTTTCGGCGGACTCGGACTGGGCCAGCGCACGGCACAGCGCCGGCCGGTTGGCGGCCCCGTCGGCCAGCAGGGTCGCCGTGATCCGCGCGGCATCGTAGGCGAAGGCCTCGAGTTGCGTCGGAGCGTTCGTGTTCTGGGAGGCGAAGGCGGTCTCGAACGGCGTGCGGTCCGCGGCGGTCGCCGCGGGCGCGAATCCGACGGCGGCGACGGCCCCCTCCAGGTAGCGGCGCGCGTCGGCCAGCACCGCGACGTCGGCGGCGGCGCTGGGCAGCAGGTACAGCGCCTCGCGTCGCGGACCGCTCGGCGCGGTCGACGCCGGATCGTGCGGCGCCGCCTGCGGCCACAGGTCCTCGTAGGCCAGCGCCGGGGCCACGAGCGCCACGCGGGAGGCGGCGTCGGCGAAGACGATGGCGTCCGGGCGGGCGCGCCGCAGGGTGGTGGCCAGGGCGAGGAACTCGGTCTGTTCGGGGGCGTACGGGTCGACGGCGACGAGCTCGCCCCCACGCCGTTCGACCGCCTCCGCGACCAACTCGGCGACAATCTCGCCGTAGCGCCCGGTCGCCCGCAGGACGGCGAAGCGGTGACCGCGGGCGTGGTCCCAGGCGTAGCCGAGCAGCGCCTCGACCTCGGCGGCGTAGGTCGGGAACTCGCGGAAGCGGCACAGGGCGGCGGATGCCACGTCGAGCTGGATGTTGAGCGAGACGATCGGGACGCCCGCGGCCGTGGCTTCCTCGACGGCCGCGGTCGCCACCCGCGCCTCGATCGGGCCGAGGATCGCCACGACCTTCGACTCGGTCGCCAGTCCCTGCACCGCCTCCCGCGTCCGCGCCTCGTCGCCGCCGGTGTCGCGGGCCTCGAGGATGAACCGATCGCCGAAGGGGGCGAGCGCCAGTTCCATGGCGGCGAGGGTGCGGCGTCCCATCTCCGCGGACGGTCCGGAGGTCGGCAGCAGCACGCCGATCCGCGCGGCGTCGACGTCGGCGACGGCGGTCACGCGCTCGCCCAACTCGCGGAGCCACGGCGCCCCGGGCCGCACGCCGGCGGCACGGGTGAGGACCTCGCGTGCGGTGGTCAGGTCGCCGGCGGCCAGGGCCACCTCGACGCGGCGGTGGGCCAGGGACGGCCAGAGGGGCGAGTCGCCGGCGACGCCGGTCCAC
>CAZMRP010001089.1:0-1732 GCA_964568275.1 uncultured Myxococcales bacterium | reverse complement strand
GTTGGTGCCGCCGTCCGGCAGCGCGGGGCAGGCGGTGAGGGCGGGACGCGGCACGTCGCCCACCAAGGCCAGGCCGTTGACCGAGCCGGGCAGCTCGGCGACGGCGAGGCGCCCGGGCGTCTGCGGGTGCGAGAGGTCCTCGACGACGACGCCGCGGGTGGTGGCGCGGTAGACGGTCGTGCCGTCCAGCAGCACGTCGTAGGTGCGGGCGGCCAACTCCTCGCGCGGGTCGCCCTCGGTCGCGGCGAAGGCGGTGCTCGCGGGGGTCTCGGGGGCGTTCGCGGCGGGGACGTCGAGCGTCGGCGGCGGGGCGGCGTCGCCGGTGCTGCCGGCGGTCTCGGCGCGTTTGCAGCCGGCGAGGGCCAGGACGGCGAACGGGAGGCAGAGGATTCGGCGCATGCGGCACCTCACTCGGCGTACAGCCGGATCACGGTCTCGAAGGACGCGGCGCAGACCGGGCAGAACGGGACGCGCCCCTTGTGGAACATCCGGCAGTCGCGGTACGGCCGGTAGAGTCCCTGGGCCTTGTATCCGCCCCCTTCGAAGGCGCCGACGACGGCGGCGTGCGCCTCGTCGTCGGGCGTCGGGATCGGCGTGCCGGCGGGGACGAGTTCCTTCCACTTGAGCGGTTTGCCGGGGAGCAGGGCGGTGAGATTGGGCTCCCAGGGCTCGACGCCGGTCGGGTAGAACGCGTCGTCGTAGGCGGTGCCGGAGTCGTAGTACTCGTCGGCCAGCCCGGCGAAGCTGTGACCGAACTCGTGGAGGAAGATGTAGTCGTCGTACTCGTTGTCGGAGGGGAAGATCGCCCACTGGTTGTAGATCCCGCCGCCGCCGTAGCGGCTGGTGTTCACCAGGACGTACAACGCATCGTAGGGGGCATGGGCGGCGGTCTCGCGCAGCGCGCGGTCGTGGTCGGTGGTGAGGTAGCGCTCCGAGTCGAAGGTGTTGAACGTGGTGCCGACGACGGTGTCGCGGAACAGGCCCTTGCGCGGCTCGTCGGGGCCGCTGTCCCGCGAGGGGGTTTCGAGGCCCCAGACGTTGACCCGTTGGTGGTGGGGGGCGAAGGCGGGGTCGGCGAACAGCACCGCGGCGAAGCGGCGCGCGTCGCGGCGGTACTTCTCCAGCTCGGCGGTGGTGTAGCCGTCGCCGAGGATCAGGATGTCGATCCGCTCGCGCGGGTCGCCGCTCTCGTGGAGCGTGAGCAGCGGGTAGCGGTCGTCGAGCGGGTCGCGGGCGACGAGGTGCGAGGCCGGGTCGAGGTCGATGCGGTGGAGTTCCTTGAACTCGCCGCGGCCGTCGGGGCCGGCGGCGTCCAGGCGACGGTCGAGGATCAGGCGCACGGGAGCCTTCGGGAACGGGAAGCGGACCGATTCCTCGAAGCTGCGGCGCTGCTTGAGCTCGAGCGCCTCGCCGGTGGCCTGCCATTCCCCGAACAGCGTGCAGAAGCCCTGGGAGAAGATCGTGGTGCCGGAGGCGAGGTCCTGGACGCGGAAGCGGTACTTGCCGTAGCCGGTGACGTCGAGCAGGACCTTGCGCATGCCGGGCCACAGCGGTTCGCGGACGGCGCGGTCGAAGACGTACTGCTCGTCGTGCGCTCCGCCGACGTGGTACAGCTCGACGCGGAGCGCCTCGTCGGTGAACCACTTGTCGTAGGTCGAGCCCTCCGCGGCCGGCGCGGTGGTCGGCGCGGGGAGCGCCGGGGGGACCGGCGGGCCGGGCGTCGGTGGGGCCT
>CAZMRP010001088.1:0-1734 GCA_964568275.1 uncultured Myxococcales bacterium | reverse complement strand
GAGCCGACGGCGGAGTTCCTGCGCGAGGCCTAGTCGAGGTGCTCGAGGAGGCGTCGCGCGACGGCGCGCAGCGGCTCGCCGTAGTCCGCGGTGCAGAGCGAGGCCGCGTAGCCGTCGGCGCCGAAGCGCCGGACCAGCTCCACGATCCGGCGCGGCGGGAAGGCCAGGCCCGCGGCGGTGTTGCACGACGGCACGAGCTGCGACGGCGTGGCCGGGTCGATCTGCTCCAGCATCGCCGGGACCGCCAGGCAGCCGGCGAGCGCGTCGCCCGGGCCGTTGCACGCCGGCTCGTCGGGCGGCACGCCGACCAGCGCGCCCAGCACCAGGTAGTGCCCCTCGCGGGCGAACCCGCGCAGGGCGGCTTCCGTCTCGTCGATCGTCGTGACGAACTCCGGGTGGGCGAAGCAGCGGACGTTGAGGTGCCCCAGCTCGGTCCACTCCGGATCGAACATCTCCGGGTGCGTCGCGCGCACCGAACAGTCGTCCTCGTCGCTGACCACGATCACCGCCGTGACGCTGGGCGTGATCACCACCGCCCCGCCGTCGTCGGCGGCGTAGGAGCCCTGGACGAACCCCTCGTTGCAGCCGCCGGGGGCGGTGTGATCGATCAGCGCCTTGCGCACCGCCGCGAAGTGCTGCTCGAAGCCGCAGCCCGCGGTGCCGAGCGTGGCGAGGCAGGCGAGGTCCTGCGCCATCCGGTCGGTCGCGTACGTCGCCGCGTTCGACGGGTCGCGCCGGAGCCAGGCCGGATAGGAGGGCGAGCATTCGGGAACCGCCGGGCTGGGCCGGCTCAGCAGGCAGCCGTCGTCGCCGTCGAGCGCGTCGTCGCAGGTGGCGAGCGGGCGGCCCAGCGTCCCCATGTCGGTGGAGATCACGCCGACGTTCAGCGACGGCTCGACGCCCCGGGCCTCGGCCTCGGCGAAGAACGTCTCGAGGAACAGCGGGAACGCCAGGGCCAGCGTCGTCTGCTCCTGGACCATGCTGCCGGAGTTGTCGACCAGGAACAGCACCTCCGCCAAGCCGGTCGGCCGCCAGGTGGTCTCGGGCGCCGCGTCCTCGGGCTCGAGCCACACCTCCCCCAGCGACCGGTGGTCGACGGTGCAGGCCGCCGCCGTCGCCAGACAGATCGCCGGCGCGAGGCGCCGCCAGGGGAGGGTTCGCCGCGCCATCCGTCCTCGTCGCACCGGTGCCCGGCCGTCGACGTTCATTTCAAATCCGTCCCACGATCCCGCCGCTGAACAGGAACCGGACCCAGCCCAGGGCGAAGGCCGGGTCGTCGGCGGTGTCGAGCTGCACGGCCACCGGGAAGAAGTCCACCGCCGCGGCGATGGCGAAGCCGAAGCGCTCCCAGGGGAACAGCGACACCGTGCCGAACAGGCCGCCGCCGTAGCGCGAGCCGGTCTGGCGCAGGGAGAGCTCGGCGGTCCAGATGTCGACCGCGAAGCGCGGCCCGACGGAGGCGTGGAGGAACGGGATGTGGACGCCGAAGTCGACGCCGAGCCGCAGCGGCACCGCGTGAAGCAGCACGTCGACCCGGTTGCTGGCCACGCCCATCCAGCCCGCCTCGAGCGCGGCGCCGAGCCACGGCAGGAACGAGTAGGCCGCGCGCAGCAGCAGCGTGCCGCCGGTGCCGGCGCCGACGGGCGAGCCGCCGAGGTCGTTGCCCTGGCCGCCGCCGAGCAGCGCCAGCTCGAACGCGGGCGGCGGCGCCGGCGGCGGCGGCGGCTCCGGCTC
>CAZMRP010001087.1:0-1735 GCA_964568275.1 uncultured Myxococcales bacterium | reverse complement strand
CGCAGGCCGGCCGTCCCGGCCCGCTCCGCGGATCGAGAAAGCCCGCCTGGAGTCCCTGCCGCTCGTTTCGACCAGCATGCCGCGCCCGCGACGCGTCCTCGTCGTTCCGGGAATTCGGTTGATTTCGCCCGGAAGTTCCCCTAAGCACCGCGACCGAGGGAGGTATGCGCAGATGACGGAGTGGCATCGCTATCCCGGTGGCGTCTACAAGTCCCGCGAGGACCTGTACAAGGAGCTGGAGGAGCGCCGCAAGCGCATCCTGGCGCTCGGCGATCCCAAGGTCCTCGAGAAGCGCAAGAAGGGCGGCCAGCTCAACGCGCGGGAGCGGCTGGCGTACCTGTTCGACGGCGGGGAGTTCACCGAGATCGGGATGCACGTCAAGAACCGCACCGTGCTGTTCGGCATGGACAAGGCGAACGTGCCGGCCGAGGGTGTGGTGACGGGTTTCGGCAAGGTCAACGGCCGGATGGTCGCCGCGTTCTCCGAGGACTTCTCGTCGATGGCCGGCAGTTTCGGCGAGTACCACGGCAAGAAGGAGGCGGCCTGCATCCAGTTCGCGATGGACAAGGGGATGCCGGTGATCGGCCTCAACGACTCGGGCGGCGCCCGGCTCCAGGAGGGGATGGACACGCTGGAGGCGTACGGCTGGCTGTTCCACACCCAGGACCGCGCCTCGGGCGTGATCCCGCAGATCGCCGTGCTGCTCGGCCCGTGCCTCGGCGGCCAGGCCTACCACCCGGTGATGCAGGACTTCATCATCCAGTCGCGCAAGACCGGCTTCATGGGCATCGCCGGCCCGGCCTTCGTCGAGACCCAGACCGGGGAGAAGATCGGTCTCGACGAGCTGTGCGGCTGGGAGGCGCATGCGGTCAAGTCCGGCCAGACGCACCTGGTGGCCGAGGACGACAAGCACGCGATCGACCTGGCCAAGACGCTGCTGTCGTTCTTCCCGTCGTGCAACAAGGAGAAGCCGCCGCGGCTGTCGACGGCCGACGCCGAGGAGCGGGTGGTCGAGTCGCTGGACAAGCTGCTGCCGGACGAGCCGTTCAAGCCGTTCGACATGTACGAGGTGATCAAGGCGATCGTCGACGACGGGTTCTTCCTCGAGACGCTGGGCTACCACGCGCGGCACATGATCACCGGCTTCGCACGCTTCGGCGGGCGGCCGGTGGGGATCGTCGCCAACCAGCCGATGGTCTCCGGCGGGATCCTCGACCGCGACTCGTCGGACAAGGGGGCGCGGTTCATCCGCTTCTGCGACCTGTTCAACATCCCGCTCGTGACGCTGGTCGACTGCCCCGGGTTCCTGATCGGCTCGCAGTCGGACTGGTCGGGGATCCTCCGCCACGGCGCCAAGCTGCTCTACGCCTGGTCCGACGCCACGGTGCCGTTGATCTCGATCATGGTCCGCAAGTCCTACGCCGGCGCGCACTACGGGGTGCTCGACAAGAGCATCGGCGCCGACCTGGTGTTCGCCTGGCCGACGGCGCGCGTGACGATCGTCGGCGCGGCGACCGCGGCCAGCGTGATCTTCGCCAAGGAGATCAAGGAATCGAAGAACCCCGAGGAGACCAAGGCCCAGCGGCTCCAGGAGTTCAGCGAGGTCTACGAGAGCCCGTACCAGGCGGCCGAGCGCGGCTACATCGACGACGTGATCATGCCGCACGACACCCGCAGGTACATCAACCGCGCGCTCGACCTGCTGAAGAACAAGTTCGTCGAGCCCGGCACCTGC
>CAZMRP010001086.1:0-1737 GCA_964568275.1 uncultured Myxococcales bacterium | reverse complement strand
GAGCTGCCGCTCGGACCGCCCGGACACCTCGAGCTCGACGTCCAGCTCGCGGAGGCGGACGGGGTCCCGCCGCTGCGCGCGCCGGTCCGGGTCGTCGTGCGCGGCGTGCCGCCCACCCCCGATCCGTCCTTCGGCGACCCGTTCGCGGCGGGCGGCGCCGGCCGCACGTTCGTCGCCGCCGACGGACGCTCGACGCGTCCGCTGCCGCCCGGGACCTACGAGGTGCTGGTGACGCACGGCCCCGAGTACGAGCTGCTCGAGCAGACCGTCGACGTGCCGGCGGACGGCACCGGCCGCGTGCACGGCACGCTGCTCCGCCGCCTCGAGACCGCCGGTTGGCTTGCCGCCGACCTCCACGTCCACACCGCCGAGTCGACCGACGCCGGCACGACGCCGCGCGACCGCGTGCTGGCCTGCGCCGCGGAAGGGGTCGAGCTGCTGGCGTCGGCGGACCACAACGAGGCCACCGAGCTGACACCCCACGTCGAGGCGCTCGGCCTGGCCGACGTCATGCTGGCCGTCGTGGGCGCCGAGGTGACCACCGACGGCTCGCGCGTGCCGCTCGGACACTTCAACGTCTTCCCGCTGGCGGTCGACCCCGCGGCCCCGCGCGTCGCGGCCCCCGTGCCGTGGCTCGACCTGGGCTACCCCGCGCTGGCGGCCGGGGCGCGGCGGATTCCCGGCGCGCTGATCCAGATCGACCACCCGCGCTCGCGATCCGACGGCGCCTTCACCCTGCTCGGCGTCGGCACCGACGACGCGACGCCGCCGACCTCGCTGGCGCTGGACTTCGACCTGCTCGAGGTGGCCAACGGCGAGGCGTTCGCCGACACGCCGGCCGCCGTCGCGGACTGGGTCCGCCTCGTCCGCTGCGGCCGCCGGATCACGCCCACCGGCGGCTCGGACGCCCACGCCCTGACGCGGCCGCCCTGCGGCTGGCCCCGCACCTGGGTCTTCGCGGGCCGCGACACCGCCGCCGGCTTCTCGCCGGACGGCCTCGCCGCCGCCCTGCGCTCGGGCCGCGTGGTCGTCTCGAGCGGCCCGTTCGTCGTGCTGCGCGTGGACGACGTCCCGGCCGGCGGCACCGTCGTGCCCAAGGGGCGCGGCGTGCTGGTCTCGGTGCGCGTGGAGGCGGCGCCGTGGATCGACGTCGCCCGTGTCCGCGTGCTGGCCAACGGCCGGGAAGTTCTGTCGCTGCCGCCGACCGCGCGGCCGCCGGAGTCGGTGCGGCTCGAGACCCAGGCGCCGCTGGCCGTGACCGGCGACGCCGCGGTGTGGGCCGAGGTCGACGGCGCGTCGATTCTCCCGGTGCTCGAGGCCGATTCGCCGATCCGCCCGTGGGCCCTGAGCGGCGCGGTCTGGATCGATGCCGACGGCGACGGCAAGCTGCTGCCCGGCGGCGCCGGGTGCGGGTCGTAGGCGGACGACGGATGCCGGACGTCACGGGCCGCAGCCGCGTCCTCGTCCTCGGCGCCGGTCCCGCCGGCTGCGCCGCGGGCCTCGCGCTTCTCGCGCGCGGCGTCGACGTCTGCGTCGTCGACCGAACCGTGTTCCCGCGCGACAAGACCTGCGGCGACGCGCTGTCCAACCGCGCCTGCCGCCTGCTCGCCGGGCTCGGCATCGACGCCGCCCGGCTGGTCGACGGGCAGGGCGCCGTCCGCGGCGGCGTGCTCCGCTTCCCGGACGGGACCCGGCTCGCTCGGCGCTACGACGAGCCCGGCCGCATCGTGCCCCGCC
>CAZMRP010001085.1:0-1737 GCA_964568275.1 uncultured Myxococcales bacterium | reverse complement strand
GCCGTCAGCTCGCGGACCGAGCGCTCGTCGTCCACCACCAGCACGGTGACGCCGCCGCCCGTGCGCGGCGCGACCGGCCGCTCGGAGGCGGTGGGCTCCGCGGGCGCGTCCACCGTCGGCAGGTAGATCTTGAACGTCGTGCCGCGGTCGGGCTCGCTGTAGACCAGGATCTGCCCGCCGGACTGCTTGACCACGCCGTGGACGGTGGCCAGCCCGAGCCCCGTGCCGCCGCGCGGCCGCTTGGTCGTGAAGAACGGCTCGAACACCCGCTCCAGCGTCTCCGTCGACATCCCGACCCCGGTATCGCTGACGCTGAGCAGCACGAACGAGCCGGGCCGCAGCGCGGGGTGCCGCCGGCACGCCTCGGCGTCCAGCTCCGCGTTGCGGGTCTCGATGGTCAGCGTGCCGCCGTTCGGCATCGCGTCGTGGGCGTTGACCGCCAGGTTGACGATCGCCTGCTCGAGCCGCGCCGGGTCGGAACGCACGCGGCGCAGGTCCCGCGCGGTGGACAGCCGCAGCTCCACGTTCTCGCGCAGCAGCCGCCGCAGGATCGGTTCCAGCCCCTGCACCAGCCGGTTGAGGTCGAGCACCCGCGGCTCGAGCACCTGCTTGCGGGCGAAGGCCAGGAGCTGCTGGGTGAGCTGGGCCGCGCGCGTGCCGGCCTCGCGGATCTCCAGCAGCCGCTCGCGCAGCGGATAGGACGGGTCCTGCGCCGCCCACTCCGGGTCGGCGTTGGCCAGGATCACCGTCAGCAGGTTGTTGAAGTCGTGGGCCACGCCGCCGGCCAGCCGGCCCACCGCCTCCAGCCGGTGCGCCTCGCGCCGCTCCCGCTCGAACGCCTCCCGCTCCCGGCGCGCCTCGTCCAACCGCGTCAGCGCCACGTTGAGGAACAGACCGGTGATCGCCACGCACATCACGACCACCAGGGCCGTGCTGCCGGGATTGCCGGGATCGAGGTGCGGCAGCGCCACGCCCCGATGCTCCAGCACCCAGCCCGCCGCCACCACGCCGACCGCGAGCGTCATGAACCCGAGCGCCGCGCCGCGGCCGCGCAACAGCCCGGCCATGCACACCAGCACGGGCAAGATGGCGATGTAGGGACCGAACAGGCCGCCGAAGGCGAAGAACGCGACGGAGGAAGCGACGAACAGCGTCGCCAGGAAGGTCCAGGCGGCCGCCGCCAGCCGGTCCCGCCGGGTCAACACCTCGCACAGCACCATCAACGCCGCCATCACCCCCGCGCCGAGCGAGCCCGGCAGCGGGACGGCGGTGGCCCCGGGGATCCAGACCGCCGGGATCAGCAGCACGGACGCCGCCAACATCGGGTGGACCACCGCCTGCAGCAGCCGGAACTCCCGGCGTCGCTCGAACGACGCCGCCCGGTCCGCCCCCGCCTCGGCATCGCGCGGCACGTCCCCGGCCGATAGACCCCGTGTGGCCATCGAGTCTCCCCCCGCGGTGGAAGCCGCGAGCGGCATCGACTGCACCACGCCGGCTCGCAGCGGTCAAGCGTCCCGGACGCCGCGTCCCGAACGCCTTCGCCGGGCTACCCCTCGCGGAGCTTGCGCAGCAGGGTGTTGCGGCCGATGCCCAGGCGCCGCGCGGCCTCGGTGCGGTTGCCGCCGCAGGCGGCGAGCGTGCGCCGGACGTGATCCCGTTCGACGTCGGCCAGCGGCGTCCCCGGCGCGTAGCCCACCTCCGGCGCCGCCGCCGCCGCGGGCAACGACGCCGCGCCGG
>CAZMRP010001084.1:0-1740 GCA_964568275.1 uncultured Myxococcales bacterium | reverse complement strand
CCGCAGCCCGGCCGCGTGTACCTCGGCCGGGTGACGGCGGTCGACGACCGCGCCGGCACCGTGCGGTTCCGCGTCGGCAACGCGCTGGGCGACGTGCGGCTGGCCGACTTCGCGCGCTACAACCCGGAGGGGCTGCCGCCGTCGCGCTTCGCGCAGGTCGGCGCGCTCGCCCGGGTGAGCTTCGTGCGCACGCCCGAGGGCGGCGAGGTCGGCCGGCTGCAGCTCGCGTTGGGTCCCGAGGTGGCGGTGGTGCTGCTCGACCCGGCGACGGGCGAGGTCGCCGCGCTGGTCGGCGGCTCGACGGCGGGATCGGGACAGTTCGACCGCGCGCGCCAGGCGCACCGTCAGCCCGGCAGCTCGTTCAAGCCGCTGGTCTACCTGGCGGCGCTCGAGGCGCGGACGTTCACCGCGGCGAGCATCGTCAACGACGCGCCGGTGGTCTACGGCCGCTGGAAGCCGCAGAACTCGGGGCGCAACCGGTTCCTCGGGCCGATCTCGCTGCGCACCGCGTTGGCCCGTTCGGTCAACGTGGTGGCGGTCAAGGTGCTGGAGCAGGTCGGCGTCGATCGAGTGCTGGCGCTGGCCCGGCGCCTCGGCATCGCCTCCCCGCTGCGCCGCGAGCTGACGTTGGCGCTCGGGGCCTCCGAGGTCACGCCGCTGGAGCTGACGGCGGCGATGGCGGTGGTCGCCGGGGGCGGCGTGCGGCGCGAGCCGACCTTCGTGCGGGAGGTGCGGCGCCCGGACGGCAGCCTGGTGCCGTTCGAGCGGCCCGCGGCGCAGCAGGCGGTGGACCCGGGAGCGGCGCACGTGCTGGCCGACATGTTGCGCTCGGTGATCGAGGAGCCGGGGGCGACGGGCCACGCGGCGGCGGGCGAGCTGGGGCGACCGGCGGCGGGCAAGACGGGGACGTCCACCGCGGCGCGCGACGCGTGGTTCGTCGGTTTCACGCCGCAGTGGGTGGCCGGGGTGTGGGTCGGGTTCGACGACAACCACCCCTTGGGCGCCGAGGGGCCGGAGGACGGCGAGGAGCGGCGGCCGCGGACGCAGGAGTCCGGCGGGCGGACCGCGCTGCCGATCTGGCTCGCGCTGATGAAGACGGCGCACGCGGGGCTGCCGATCCGGCCGTTCGCGCGGCCGGCGGGCGTGACCACGGCGCTGGTCGACCCGGCGACCGGCCTGCGGGCGGCCGGCGACACGCCCGGGGCGCGCGAGGAGCTGTTTCTCGAGGGGACGGTGCCGCAGCAGAGCGCGCCGCCGGCCGGGCAGCACGACGCGAGCGACTTCGCGCTGAGCGAGGCCGAGTGGCTCGACGGACCGGGGACGTGAGGACGATGGGCGTCGAAGACGAGACCCGCGGCGTGGCGACCTGGGACGAGGGGTTCCACCTTCCGGGCACCGGCCTGTGGCTCGACGCCCGACGACCCGTGGCCTTCGCCTTCGCCTCGGACGGCGTCGGCGAGGCGCGCGCCGAGCGGATCGTGGCCACGCCGGAGACGGTGCGGTTTCTCAAGCGGCGGCGCTCGCGGCCGTCGTTCCTGCCGTCGCCGGTGCGCCGCCCGTTCGCGCTGGGCGAGGCCGACGTGACGCTGCTGCCGGCCGGGACGATGCCCGGCGCGGCCCAGCTGCTGGTGCGTTGGCGGGGCACGACGGTGCTGTACCTCCGCCGCGTGCTGCCCGAGCCGGGAGGCCTCGGCGAGCCGCTCGAGACGCCGGCGGCGGAGGCGGTGCTGGTCGACGCGC
>CAZMRP010001083.1:0-1743 GCA_964568275.1 uncultured Myxococcales bacterium | reverse complement strand
GCCGTGCCCCGGCCGTGGATGGAAGCGCGGCGGTGGCAGCGGGCCTGGACCGCGGTGGCGGTGGCGGCCGTCGCCGCCGCGGTGGCGGCCCTCGTCGCCGGCTCACCGTTGATCCTGGTCACCGCCCAGCTGGCGGCCTACCTGCAGGTGCACAAGGCGTTCAACCGCACCAGCTCCCGCGACCAGGAGCAGATCGCGCTGCTCGCGCTGGGCCACGTGGCCTTCGCGACGATCCTGCTCACCGGTCTCAAGTACGCCCTGCTGCTCGTGCTGTTCGTGATGCTGGCCCCGCTGCTGTTGACGCTGCTGCACCTGCGCCGGGAGATCGAGCAGAAGTACGCCGGGGCCGCCGACGGCGGGCGCGACGACCAGACCCTGGCCCGGGTCCTGCGCACGCGGCGCGTGGCCACGCCGGGCTTCGTCGCCGCGCTGCTGATCAGCGCCGTCCCGCTGCTGCTGCTGACGACGGTGTTCTTCCTGGCCCTGCCGCGGCTCGGCTTCGGGCTGCTCGCCGGTCGCGTCGGCGGTTCGTTCCTCGTGGGCTTCTCCGACCGCATGGAGCTCGGCGACCTGGTCCCGCTGGCCGACGACCCGACGCCGGTCCTGCGCGTCGAGTTCCCCGACGGCACGCCGCCGCTCGCCGTCCTGGCGGGCCTGCGCTTTCGCGGCACGACCTTCGACACCTACGACGGCCGCGCCTGGCGTCGCACCACCTGGAACACGCGCAGCTCGCACGGCGACGAGCCCCCGGCCTACGCGCTCGAGGTGCCGGGGCGCGCGGCCGCGGGCCACCTCCGCGTGCGCGTGCTGCAGGAGCCGTTCGAGCCGCGACTGCTGTTCCTGCCCGCCGGCACCCGCGCCTTCTCCTTCCGCGGGCCCAAGCCGCGCCAGCCGGGACTGCGGCCGTCGCCGCTCGAATGGTACGGCGACGGCACGCTGGGCTACCGCGAAGCCGGCGAGGAGGGCGTGCAGTTCGAGGCGCTGGTGGGCCGCTGGCCGGACGGCGTGCGCACGCCCGCGGCCGGCGGCTGGACCAACGAGGACGGCGACCCGTATCGCGGACTGCCGCCCGACGCCCACCGCGTGGTCGACCTCGCCCGCCGGCTCACCGACGGGCTGGACGAGCCCCGCGCCCGCGCCGACGCGATCCTCGGCTACCTCCGCAACAACTTCCGCTACACCCGCACCCGCAGCGCCAAGGCCGGCGAGCGTCCCATCGACAGCTTCCTCTTCGACTGGAAGGAGGGGTACTGCGAGTACTTCTCCTCGGCGATGACCCTGCTGGCCCGCGCCGCCGGCCTGCGTGCCCGCAACGTCAGCGGCTTCCTCGGCGGCCACTGGAACGAGATCGGCGGGTATCTCACCGTGCGCCAGTCCAACGCGCATTCGTGGACCGAGGTCGAGATCCCCGGCGACGGGTGGCTCGTCTACGACGCCACGCCGCCGGCGCAGGCCGAGGCGGTGAGCAGCACCGGGGGGTTCCTCGGCTGGCTCGGCGATCTGGTCGACGCGATGCGCACGGCCTGGCACCGCCACGTGATCGCCTTCGACGTCCCGCGACAGATCGGCATCCTGCGCTCGATCGGCGAGGGGTTCCGCCAGCTCAAGAACCTGCTGGTCTCGGTGGCCCGCGACCGGCGTACGCTGCTGCTGACCGTGCTCGGCGCCGCGGCCGCCGCCGGCCTGGCCTGGCAGCTGATCCGCCGGCTGCGCCGCCGCCGGCCCGGCATCGTCGGCGGTCCC
>CAZMRP010001082.1:0-1743 GCA_964568275.1 uncultured Myxococcales bacterium | reverse complement strand
CACCGTCCTGCGGCTGAGCGCCGAGACAGACCTCCAGCGCCATGCGCCCGGCCTGAGCCACCGACGCGTCGGCGCCCTTGAGAATCTCCTGACGGTCGGGCATCTGACGACTCCCTCCCCCGGCGAGCAACGTCGATGATGCCACGCCCGACCCCGCCCTGCAACCGGCGCGGTCGCGCGGACGTCACCCTCGATCGCTGCGGGCCCGCGCCTCCTCGTCGAGCCGGCCGCGCAGCACCCCGTAGCGCCGCAACAGGTCCGAGTGCTCGAGTCGGAACAGATCCATCACGCGACGGCGGGCCAACGCCGTCGCCGCACGCTCCACCAGCACCCCCACCTCGCGCACCAGCGGCGCCGGGTCGCCCAGCGGCCGGACCGTCCGCACCGCGTGCCCCTCCTCGTAGATCGTCGCCTGCGCTCCGCCGCCCGGCGCCGGCCCGTAGACCACCGCCAACAGCTCCGACGACCGCTCGTGCAGGCTCGCCACCAGGGTCGTTCCCGGCAGATCCAGCAGGTCGTCGCGCGTGACCAGCACGTCGGGCGGGGCGCCGGAGAGCGCGTCGAGCGCCGCGCCGGCGTTCGGCAGCGCCGACACCTCGAACGCCGCCACGGCACCCCGGCTCGCCGCCGACGCCGCGGCGAGCGCCTGGTGCACCGCCGGCTCGTGGTCGACCACGGCCACACGCACGCTGCCCTGCGGCATCGTCTGCAGCCGGCTCTGCGTGGCCGGGACGTGCTGCGACATCTCCAGCATCCGCGCCAGCATCTCGTCCAGCAGCTGCTTGGCCTCGGCCGGCAGGTTCTCCGTACCCGAACAGTCGCCGGTCCAGCGCCGTCCCACGCGGTCCACCAACTCGGTCAGCCGCGCCGCGTCGCTCTGGTCCTTGAACACCACCTCGACCGCCCCGCGGCGGTAGCCGCCGACCGCCACGTCCCAGGCACGACGCACCGTGAGCAGCACGACCTCCGAGCGGGGCGACTGGCCCCGGACGAACGTCACGAACTCCAGGCCGCCCCACGGCTCCACGTCGATGTCGACCAGCACCAGTTGGAAGAAGCGCTCCCGCACGAACGCCTGCCCCTCCCGGGCATCCCCCGTCACCGTCACCCGATGCCCCTGGCGTTCGAAAAACGACGCAATTCCGTCGCGATCCCGCTCATGCGCATCCACGATCAGCAGCTCGATGCTCATGCCGCAACTACCCTACACCACCGCGGGTCCCTGGTCCACGGTCGCCCACTGGTACAGCCACATGAACGGCCACAACAACGCGTAGCCGTCGACCGTCGCGCCGAACAGCAGCATCGGCTCGTCCGTCCCGCTGAGCGACCGCTGGTACTCGACGAAGATCCCGAACGCGACGGAGTACGGCGAGAGCTGGTTGTGGCTGCGCGCCCCCCACCAGAACCGCCCGTAGAACAACCCGTCGCCGCTGAAGCAGTCGACCCCGGCGCCCGCGGACAGCACGATCGGGAAGGCATCGAGGATCGGGAACAGCCCCTCGACGCCCCCGAGAACCGCCACGTCGCCGAAGTCGCGGGTCCCGACCCGCAGGGCGAAACCGAGCCCGACGTCGCTGCTGATCGAGCGGAACAGCTGCACGTCGGCTCCGAGGGCGAGCCAGGCGATCCCCTCGCCCACCGCGCCCGCGTCGTCGAGCACGAAGCCGCCGCCCGCCTCGGGGCCCGCCTGCCACTCCGCGTCCCAGGCCCGCGCGTCCGGCGCGGCCGCCAGCGCGGCCA
>CAZMRP010001081.1:0-1744 GCA_964568275.1 uncultured Myxococcales bacterium | reverse complement strand
CCGGCGTCGAGGTGCGCGGCCCGGCGGGCACGAGCACCGCGGCCCACGGCACCAACCCCGTGCCGCTCGAGCCCGGGACGACCCTGGTCACCGACCCGCGGGCGATGGCGCTGGTCACGCTCGCCGACGGCTCGGTGGTGACGCTCGACCGCGACACCACCCTGGCCTTCGACGCCCGCGACGAGAACCTGCTGCGGGTCGCGGCGGGCCAGTTGCTGGCCGACGTGATCCCGCGCGGCGCCGACCGCCCCAAGCTGCGACTGGAGCTGCCGACCGGCTCGGTGAGCGTGCTCGGCACGAAGTTCCAGGTCCGGGCGACCGACGACGAGTCCCGGGTCGACGTGGCGCGGGGCACCGTCGAGGTCCGGGGCCAGACCGGGGAGCCGGTCCGGGCCGGCGCGGGCATGGAGGCGATCGTGCCGCTCGAGGGCGCCCCCAGCGTGGCGCCGATCCGCGACCTGTCCGAGCTGCTGGCGTGGGCCGACGAGTTCGACCCGGAGGAGCGCGCGCCGCGCGGCCTCGGCTCCCTCACCGCCAACCCGCCCGGCCGCCCCGAGAAACAGCGCACCCTGTCCCTCGAGAAGCACGACGTCCGCGTCCGCATCCAGGGCCCGGTGGCGCGGACCGAGGTCGAGGAGGTCTTCAAGAACGACACCAACGAGCAGTTGGAGGGGGTCTACCGCTTCCCGCTGCCGCCCGGCGCCTCGATCGCCCGCCTCGCGCTCGAGGTCGACGGCAAGCTCGAGGAAGGCGCGTTCGTGGAGTCCGAGCGCGCCACGCGCATCTGGCGCGGCGTGATCCGCCAGGCCACCCCCGCCCCGGCGCGCCGGCCCCAAGGGGAGTACATCTGGGTTCCCGGTCCGTGGCGCGACCCGGCGCTCCTGCAGTGGCAGAAGGGGAACCAGTTCGAGCTGCGCATCTTCCCGATCGAGGCGCGCTCGTCGCGTCGCGTGGTGATCGCCTACACCGAGGTGCTGCGACCGGTCGGTACCCATCGCCGCTACGTCTACCCGCTGCCCTTCGACGAGGGCGGGTCGACCAAGGCCGGCAGCTTCCGCTTCGAGGCCCGCATCGGCGGCGCGGACCCGGCCGGCAAGGTCCGCTCGCTGGAGTACGAGATCGACGTCGCTGCCAAGGACGGCCTGCCCGAGGTCACCTTCGCCAAGGACGACTTCTCGCCCACCGGCGACCTGGTGCTCGACTACGCGCTGCCCGACAAGGGTGTCGGGCTGTCCGCCGTGGCCTATCGCCCCGGCGCGGACGACGCGGGCGACGACGACACCGCCGCGGCCGCGGCCCGCGCCGCCGCCGCCGCGGCGGACGACGGCTACGTCCTGTTGACCATCCGCCCCGACCTGCCGGCCAAGGGCGACCCCAGGCCGCGCGACCTGCTGCTCGTCGTCGACAGCTCGTACTCGGCCTTCGGCGAGCGCTTCGCCTGGCAGACCAAGCTCGTGCGCTCGCTGGTCGAGCAGATGGACGAGCGCGACCGGTTCCAGGTGCTGGCCTGCGACCTCCGTTGCCGGGCGCTGTGGGAATCGTTCCAGGAGCCGTCGGCGGACCGGGCCGAACAGGCGGCAGAGCGGCTGGCCGCGCTCGAGCCCGGCCAGGCCACCGACCTCGGAGCGGCCTTCGACGCGGCGGCCCGCGAGCTGCGCCGACGCGGCAGCTCCACCGAGCGCGAGGCGCGGCTGGTCTACGTCGGCGACGGCGTGGCCTCGGCCGGCGAGCTCGACGCGGGCCG
>CAZMRP010001080.1:0-1746 GCA_964568275.1 uncultured Myxococcales bacterium | reverse complement strand
CGGCCAGGCCGTCCGCGAAGACGTCGGCCATGTCGTTCATGGCCGCCGCCTCCGGGCCCGTCATCTCCCGCATGTCGATGAACCGCGCACCCAGCAGCAAGCCGGTGAAGTCCCAGGTGCTGTAGCCGCCTTCGCCGAGGGCGATGTAGCCGATGCTGTTGCAGTAGTCGTAGAGCGGCAGACCCACGCCCTCGGTGCACAACTCGTACGACGCGCAGCCACCGAACGGAGAGCCGCTGCAATCATTGAACTCGCTCTTGTAGAACGCGCACTCCGCCGGGTCGCCTTCCGGCCCGCACGCGAGGGCGATCGCCCGATAGACCGCCGCCTCGTGTGCCGACGGCAAGTAGGGCGGCAGCAGCGCATAGCCCGGCAGGACGTAGGCGAGGACGTCCGCCACCGGGCCGAGGTCGGCCGGCACCGTGAAGTCGAAGTACACGTTGTTCGCCCGGGCCGCCGTCGGTCGCGCCATCGTCGTCAACGCGATCGTGCATGCGAACACCGCGACCCACCGGTGCGAGCGCTCCGTCCGGGATGCTCTCATCGCGACCCCTCCTTGCCCGCGCGTGAAGCGGACGAGGTCGATGGTGCCGCGCGCTCGTGGGACACGGGGTACTGATCGAGGGACGACGGACTCACCTGCGCGAGGTGCGAGGTACACGTGCACCCCACGGGCCGCAGACCGTCCGGGCACGCCCACACCGTCGACCAAGGTGGGAACCGGACCCACGCAGCCGCGTCGGCCGCGCCCGGCCCCGGACAGGGACGTCCGGGCTCAGGGACGCGGGTCCGAATCCCGGTAGGCGGACACGAGCAACAGCCGAAGCAGGATGCCGATGGGCGAACGCACGGAATACGGATCCGACTCCCCGAACGCCCGCGACCATCCGCTCGGCGGCCGAACCGACCCGGTTCCCTGCATGTCACGCGCGACGAACAGCAGAACGCCCAGGATCTGCTCCACCCAGACGTCCGAGCAGCCCCGCGCGTGGATGCAGTGGCGGATCGATCCGTACAACGCCGCCGTCGCCTTGCGGTCGCCGTGCGACCAGAGCGGATCGCGAGCGGCCAGCGCGACGCGCGTCAGCGCGGGATACCGCCCCAAGAACGTCACGAAGGCGGTCAGCAGGAGCGCCGGATCGACGCCCTGCTTGTCGGCGTATCCGGCCTCGCCCGTACGCTCCGGCGTTGCCGCGGAAGGCGCGTCCCTATCCCGCCCCCCCCGCACACATCCACACACATCCGCCGCACTCCGGGGTCGTGCTGCCGGTCCGTCAGGGCGGTGAGATGGAGGGCGAACTCCCGCGCGAAGGCCTCGACCAGGCCGGTGAGCAACGCCACCTTGTGGGGGTACCGCCGGTAGAGCGTGTTCTTCGAGACGTGACTGCGTGCCGCGACGTCGCGAAGCCGCACCTTCTCGTAGCCCAGGCGGTCGAACAGTTCGGCCGCGGCGAGCAAGATTGGATCAATCCGGGCCCCGTCGAGCATGGATGGACTCCGCGTCAGGAGATCACTCGATGGCGGTCGGAAGATCAAGGGTGGGATCCGAGGGGCCGTTCGGGGGCTCCGATCCGTCGTTGACACTTCCGCCAAGGTGCGACTAGGTTTCCGCCGCCATGACCAGCGAGGGAGAGCGCCCCGAGGGCGCAGGAACGACGGGGAATTCGGCAACCGGGGACGACGGCGCGGCGAAGACCGACGACGCATCCGCGGCCGAGCCGCAGGCGGCCGAGCCGACGTCGGCGG
>CAZMRP010001079.1:0-1750 GCA_964568275.1 uncultured Myxococcales bacterium | reverse complement strand
CCCCCGCCGGTGGTCGTCGGCGCCCCGGCCCCGGCGCCGACGCCCCCGCCGCCGGTGATCGTCGGCGGCCAGCCGGTGGTCGCCCCGGCCGCCCGGCCGGTGATCGAGCGCATCGAGCCGACCTCGGGGCCGGTCGGGACCACGGTGACGATCGTCGGTCGCAACTTCATGGACGTCGGGCAGGTGTTCTTCTCCGGCCAGAGCCTGCCGATCCAGTCGGTGGTGCCCACCCGGATCACCGTCGTCATTCCGGCCAACGGACGGTCGGGCCGGTTCACGGTCCAGGGGACGGGCGGCACGGTGGAGTCGTCGCAGTCGTTCAACATCGTGCAGCCGCCGCCGCCGCCGGTCGTCACGGGCTTCGCGCCGTCGGCGGGCGTGACGGGAACCGACGTGGCGATCGAGGGGACGGGCTTCTCCCTGCGGATCTACGAGAACCGGGTCAGCCTCAACGGTCTGGTGCTGCCGGTCCGGACCGCGTCGACGACCCGGCTGACGGTCACGATCCCCGAAGGGGCGCGCGACGGGGTGTTCCTGCTGGACGTGGCCAACGCCGGCCAGGCGGTGAGCGCCGCGGCGTTCGACGTGCTCGAGCCGTTGCGCATCGACCGCCTCGAGCCGCCGTTCGGCCCGGTCGGCACCCAGGTCCGCATTCTCGGCTCGGGCTTCGACCCGACGATCGACGGCAACACGGTCAAGCTCGGCGACAAGCGCTGCACCGTCCGCTCGGCGACGTCCGCCGAGCTGCTGGTGGAGGTGCCGTCGCGGGCGCAGACCGGGTCGTTCGTCGTCGGCGTCCGCAACCGCGGCGAGCTGGCGTCGCCGGAGTTCCGCGTGATCTACCCGCCGGTCGTCCGTTCGGTGAGTCCGCGCGCCGGCTTCCCGGGCACCGAGGTGACGCTGTCGGGCGAGAACCTCGGCCGGACCCCGGACGAGGTGGGGGCTTCGCTGAGCGGCGTGGCGGCGCAGGTGGTGTTCGTGACGCCGGGCGAGGTCCGGGTGCGGGTCCCCGAGAACGCCGGTTCCGGCGTGATCCAGCTGACGGTGCGGGACGCCGGGATGGTTTCGGCGCCCCATCCGTTCGAGGTCTGGGCGCCGCCGGCGGTGACGTCGCTCCAGCCGACGCGGGGCGCTCCCGGCACGCTGGTGACGGTGACGGGCCGCGGTTTCCTGACCCGTCGCGGGCACACCTCGGTTTCGCTCAACGGCGTCTCGGCCGCCGTGCGCTCGATCGGCGAAACCGAGCTGACCTTCGAGATCCCCTCGGGCGCCGCCACGGGGCGCGTGACGGTCGCGGTGCGCGGCCGGGGCGAGGCCCAGTCGGCGGTGGACCTGGTGGTCGTGCCGCCGCCGCGCATCACGGCGATCACACCGAACGCCGCCGCGCCCGGCGAGAACCTGACGCTCACCGGCGAGAACTTCGGCTCGACGATGGCCGACGTCACCGTGACCTACGGCGACTCCTCCGTCCCGCTCGAGATCCGCTCGTTGTCGCCGACGCTTCTGGTCGTCGCCGCGCCGGCCGGCACGGGCGCCGCCCGGTTCCGCGTGGTGGTGCGCAACGTCGGCGAGGCGCAGAGCGCGCCGTACCGGCCCGGTCGGCCCGTGGTCCAGGCCACGCCGGTGCCGGTCGTGACCGTCAGCGCCTCGGCGACGGCGACAGTGCCCAACGACCGACTGCACGCGTGGCTGCGTGCCGAGGCCGACAACCCGAGCGCCGCGGCCGCGTCGGCCGACGTGAACGCGCGCG
>CAZMRP010001078.1:0-1750 GCA_964568275.1 uncultured Myxococcales bacterium | reverse complement strand
GAGGTCGGCGGGCCCGCCGGAGCGACGGGCACGATCCTCGACGGCTGGCCCTACGCCGCGGCGCTGCTGGGAATCCTGTTCATCCACGAGATGGGGCACTACCTCGCCGCCCGGATCCACGGCATCCCGGTGTCGCTGCCGTACTTCATCCCGGTGCCGTTCTTCTTCGGCACCTTCGGCGCCGTGATCCGCACGCGCGGGCGGATCCGCTCGCGCGCGGCGCTGCTGGACGTCGGCGCGGCGGGGCCGCTGGCCGGGATGGTGGTGGCGGTCCCCTGCATGATCGCCGGGCTGGCGCTGTCCGAGATCCGCCCGCTGCCCACCGAACCGTACCAGCTCGAGGGACAGTCGCTGCTCTACGGACTGCTCAAGCGCCTGGTGGTGGGGCCGATCCCCGAGGGCTACGACGTGTTCCTGCACCCGCTGGCCTGGGCCGCCTGGATCGGCTTCCTGGTGACGATGATCAACCTGATCCCCGTCGGACAGCTCGACGGCGGCCACGTGGCCTACGCCCTGTTCGGCCGCCGCTACCGGCAGGTCTCGCAGTGGGCCCACCGCGCGCTCGTCGCGCTCGGACTGGGCACCGGCCTGTACTTCGGCCTCCAGGCGGCGCTGGCGGACCGCGGCGCTGCCGACGTCGCCGCCGAGTTCGCGGTGGGCGGCAACTGGCTGGTCTGGGCGCTGATCCTCTGGATCATGAACCGCGCGACCCGCGGCCATCCGCCCGTCGACGAGAACGACCGGCTGACGCCGGGCCGCGTCGTGCTGGGCTCCACCTGCGTCGTCGTGTTCGTGCTGCTGTTCATGTCGGTGCCGCTGCGCGCGGTCACCCCGTAGCCGGTCCCCGGTCGTCCGGCAGCACGCGCAGCGCCCCCTCGGCATCGAACCCGTCCGTGACCCCGCGCACCAGCATCCCCGGCCGGATCTCGCGCGAGACGACCACCGCCGGCAGGAAACGCTCCGTCGTCCCGCGCGCACAACCGTCGGCGTCCACGAACTCCACCGCCACCTCCGCACGCCCGTGCCCCAGCGCCCGCAACCGGTACGCCGCCCGCAACCGCTCGTCCGTCCGCAGCAGCGCCCGCGTGCGCAACACCGCGATCCGCTCCGGCACCTGCGGGACGAGGGCCGCGGCCGGCGTGCCCGCTCGCGGCGAGTAGGTGAACACGTGCAGGTAGGCCAGCGGCAACCGCTCCAGCAGCGCCACCGTCGCCTCGTGCTCCCGCTCGCTCTCCGTGGGCAGCCCGGCAATGACGTCGCACCCCACCGCCAGCTCGGGACAGCGGCTCCAGGCACGCTGCAACAGCTCGAGCGCCGGCGTCAGGTCGCCCCGCCCCATCCGCGCCAGCAGCCCCGGCGCACCGCTCTGGATCGCCACGTGGAGGTGCGGACAGAGCCCCGCCTCCGCCGTCACCAGCTCGAGCAGCCGCTCGGTGAGGTACTGCGGCTCCACCGACGAGATGCGCAGCCGGGGCCGCTCCCGCAACGCCAGCAGCCGCTCGAGCAGCTCCGGCAGCGCCGCGGGCGGGTCGAGGTCGCGGCCCCAGGCGCCGGTCTGGATCCCGCTCAACACCACCTCGGGCACCCCGGCCGCCCCCAGCCGCTCCACCCGCGCCGCCACCTCGTCGGCCGGAAGCGACCGCGACCGGCCGCGAACCCGCGGGACGATGCAGTAGAGGCAGCGGTTGTCGCAGCCGTCCTGGATGCGCAGCGGCACCCGCCGGCGCGCGCTCGAGCGCGGCGCGGGACG
>CAZMRP010001077.1:0-1752 GCA_964568275.1 uncultured Myxococcales bacterium | reverse complement strand
CGGGGCGCGCCTCGCAGCTCCGCCGGTCCCGCTCGACCTCCACGGCGAACCACTTGAGCGCCCGGATGGCGACCGGGTCGCCGCCGTCGCGGCCGCGCGGGCAGTCGCGCTCGCAGGGCGCCGAGCAGACCCGCCCGCAGGCCGACGGGAGCGGATTGCGCTCGCGGATCACCGCGGCCGCCAGGTCGGGCCGGCCCGCCGCGATCAACCCCACGTAGGCCTTGACGTTGATGCCGACCGGACAGGCCCGACGGCACGGCGAGACGTCGAGCGGCACGAACGCCTCACGCCCAAGCAGGGATGCACGGTCCCCCCCCCGGGTGGCGCTGCTTCGTCTACTCATCTGGGCTCGTTCCTCGGCGAGGGCCCGGAGCGCGTCCCCCCATGGGCCGTTCGCGGAACCGTTCTAGGCGCGGCCGAGGGGGAGTGTCAAGGCGGAGGGGACCGCCGCAAGCTCACGGCATCACCAGCTCCTCGACCACGGCGTAGGTCGCCGGATCGAGGCGCAATGCCAGCAGGCGACCGGCGGAAGACGACGGTGCGTCGGCGTCGACCCGCCGCACGACCGTCACGGCGATCCGCCCCTGGGCGTCCGTGCCGGCGATCTCCACGGAGCACGCCCCGTCGCCCCACCCCTCCTTCCGCCCCAGGTACTCCGCGACGGACGCCTGGACCCGCGCATCGTCGATCTCGTCGGGCCACGGCGGCACCGGCTTGCGCTCGCCCGGCTGCATCCCGCCCAGATGCTCCAGCACCTCGGCGTACTGCGGGTCGCCGGGCGCGTAGGTCACGCGGCCGTGGTCGCGCGTGCCGCCGGCGGCCGCGACGAGGTCGAGCACCAACGTGCCGTCCTCGAGCATCGTCGCCTCGCCGATCGACGTCGGAGCCGCGGGAGGCTCCGCCGCGTCCGACGACGCGCCGGGCCCGGCGTCCGGACCCGCCTCGCCGGCGCCGCGGGCCTGGGTTCGCGGGCCGCAGGCGAGAACCGCCAGGCCGACGAACAGTCCGAGGACCGTGCGCGGGGCGAGGTCCGGGAAACGGGTGTGGTCGGTCATGCACGCCTCCTTCCGAGCCGGATGATGGCGAAGCAGCGGGGCCCGACGCAAGGCGAACGATCGCGCGACCGATCGCGCGCCACCCCCGGGGAATCGCGGGCGCGCCGGCGTTCGTGGTAGAGTCGCCGTTCCGCTGGAGGTCCGACGCGCCGATGATCCTCGTCGTCACCGCGTTCGCTGCGCTGGTCCCGTCCGCCCTGCTGGCCTGGTACTTCCACTCGCGCGACCACCGTCCCGAACCCGCGCGGGCGGTGTGGGCCTCGTTCGGCCTCGGCGTGGCCGCCATCCTGCCCGTGCTGCTGGTCGACTGGCCGATCATGACCGCGGTGGGACGGATCTCCTCGCCGGCGTTGACGGGGACGGCCGAGGCGTTCCTGGTGGCGGCGATCCCGGAGGAGTTCTTCAAGTTCGCGGTGCTGTTCTGGTGGGCGCGGCGGCGGCGGTGGTTCGACGAGCCGATGGACGGCATGGTCTACGGCGTGATCGTGTCGCTGGGCTTCGCCACGCTGGAGAACCTGCTCTACTCCCTGCAGGGCGGGCTCGGCGTGGCGCTGATGCGCGCGCTGCTGTCGGTCCCCGGACACGCGTTCTGGGGCGCGATCATGGGGTACTTCGTCGCGCTCGCCCACTTCGGCCCGCCGACCGAACGGCGGCGGCGGATCGCCCAGGCGCTGTGCTGGCCGATGCTGCTCCACGG
>CAZMRP010001076.1:0-1757 GCA_964568275.1 uncultured Myxococcales bacterium | reverse complement strand
TCTCCAGCGCCTGCTCGCGCTGCTCCGCGGCGACCAGCGCCCGGGCCAGCGAGACCTGCACCACGTCGTCCTGCGGGGCGCGCTGCGCCGCTTCGCGCAGCGTCGCGATCCGCTCGTCGTGGCGGCCGAGCGCCGCCAGCACCTCGCCGGCCTGGAGCAGCGCGTCGGGGCTGCAGTCGTCGAGCTCCGCGGCCTTGCGCAGGCTGGCGAGCGCCCCTTCCAGATCCCCCGCCTGGGCCTGCTCGTAGCCCAGGTTGTAGTAGGCCGACGGCTCTTCCGGGAACGCCTCCGTCAGGCCGGTCAACAGCTCGATCGCCTCGGCGTGGCGTCCGAGCTCGCCGAGCACCACACCGAGGTTGTTGCGCGACTCGAACAGCCCCGGGTTGCGCCGCAGCGCCTCCTTGTAGTGGGTGGTCGCGCCGTTGAGGTCGCCGCGGGCCTGGCGGCACACGCCGAGGTAGTGGTGCAACTCGGCCGGCGGCCCCTGGTGGTCGGCCAGCAGCTGCTCGAGCATCGGCTCGGCGTGCGCGCAGTCGTCCCGCGCCACGTACTCGATGGCCTGGGCCAGCGACGGGCGCGGCTCCCGGGGCTCCCGCGGCTCCGACGGGCAGCCGCCGAGCAGCGGGAGCAGGGCGAGGGACAGGCGTGCGAGGCGAGTTCGCGAGGGGTGAGACAAGCTGGGCTCCTGTGCGGCTACTGGGTCTCGGCTTCGAGCGCCGAGAGGTCGGGAAGCTCGTCGAGGTTCGGCATCAGCACGATCTCGATCCGGCGATTCTGTTCGCGCCCGGACTCGCTGGCGTTGTCGGCCACCGGCTGGTGCTCGCCGTAGCCGACCGCGCCGAGCACCGTCGGGCGGACCCCGACCTCCTGCAGGAAGCGCACGACGGACAGCGAACGCTCGGTCGACAGTTCCCAGTTGTCCTTGAACCGGCCGCTGCCGATCGGAACGTCGTCGGTGTGACCGGCGACCTGGAACGAACGGTCCGTGATCGTCATCAGGACGGCGGCCAGTTCGGAGAGGGTCGTGCGACCCATCTCGGACAGCTCGGCCGAGCCCGACGGGAACAGCACGTTGCTGGCCATCTCGACGATCATCCGGCCGCGGTCGATGCGCACGCGCAGGCGGCCGGACTGGATCATCGCGCGGAACTTCTCGAGGGTCGCGCGGAAGGCGGCGAGCCGGGCGGCCTGCTGCTCCTGCTGGCGGCGCGCCTCGTCGTACAGCCGCTGGATCTCCGAGAGATTCGCCTCGAGCTGCCCGGCCTGGGAGAACAGGTCGCGGACCTGCCCCTGCAGGCTGTCGCGCTCACCCGTCAGCTCGGCAATCCGTTCCTCGTCGGCCTGGATCTTCTGGTCCCGTTGCGCCAACTGGTCCTGCAGGTCGCTGATCTCGGCCAGTTTGCCCTGCCATTCCTCTTCGGAGTAGCCGCACGCCGCACCGGCCAGCACGCCGGCCAGGCCCAGCAGGATCGCGGGATTCGGCCTTCGGTTCGACATTCTCATCCTCCTTCTGTGGCTCGGGACGCCGGGACCCGGTCCCCCGTCCGGATGGGGGCATGATGGTCGGTCGGTGTGCGGAATGTCAACCCCGGGAGGACCCCCCGGGAGGACCGGACACTCCGGCAGGACCGGCGGGAATCCGCGCCCGGGGGAAGGCCTCGCGCCGAAACGCCGACGGACCATGTCGGGAGCCGAACGCCGACCGGGATGCCCCGCCTGGCCCACCCGGCCAACAGCCGGGAGCCGAGACCAACCGC
>CAZMRP010001075.1:0-1760 GCA_964568275.1 uncultured Myxococcales bacterium | reverse complement strand
CGTCCCGCGCGCGGATCCCCGCGCGCCGGCCGGAGTCTAGCCGGGGCCCGGCCGCGGCACAAGACCGCCCGCCGGCGCCGCGACCTTCGACCGACCGTCCGCCTTCGACGGCTCGACCCTTGCCGTCTGCGAGCGGCCGCTCTAGTATCCGCGGCGCCGCAGCGGTGCGGGATCGAGGGGCGGGCGGCGTTCGCCCCGGGACCGGGCGCGGCACACGGGAGGAGACGCATGAGCACCCCGACCATGGTGCCCGACGAGCCGGTCGCGTTCTGGGCGGCCACCGACGTGGGTCGCGTCCGCGACCACAACGAGGACAACTTCCTCGCCGATCGCAACCTCGGCCTGTTCGCCGTCGCCGACGGCATGGGCGGCCACGCCGCGGGCGAGGTCGCCTCGACCCTCGCGGTCCAGACCCTGCGCACCTTCCTCAACGCGCACCGCGACGTGCTCGAGCTGGCGCGCGGGCTGAGCGCGGAGAGCGAGGAGCTCGAGGAGGCCCAGCGCCGCGTGCTGTCGCTGCTCGAGGACGCCGTCCACCGGGCGTCCCAGGAGATCTGGCGCGCGGCGCAGCTCGACGAGGCCAAGCGCGGCATGGGCACGACCCTCTCGGCCCTGCTGCTCGGCGAGCACTTCGGCTACATCGCCCACGTCGGCGACTCGCGGATCTACCTGTTGCGGATGGGCGAGGTCCAGCAGCTCACGGAGGACCACTCGCTGGTCAACGCGCTGCTCAAGGAGGGCCGACTCAAGCCGGAGGACGTGCCGAACGTCGACTTCAAGAACGCGGTGACCCGCGCCGTGGGCGTCTACGAGGGCGTCGACGTGGACACGCTGGTGTTCCCGGTGCTCCCCGGCGACCAGTTCCTGCTCGCCTCCGACGGCCTGACCGGCTACCTCGAGTCGCAGGAACTGCCGGCGTACATGAGCAAGGATGACGTCAAGAGCATCCCGCCGCAGCTGATCCAGCTGGCCAACGAGCGCGGCGGCAAGGACAACATCACCTCGGTGGTGGTCCGGGTGGTCGACGTCCAGGGGGTGGCCGAGGAGCGGTTCCGCGAGCTGAACTTCCGGATGGACGCGTTGGGCAAGATGCCGTTCTTCAAGTTCCTCGCCTACGCCGAGCTGCTCAAGGTGTTCGTCAAGATGGAGACGGTCCGTTTCGCCAAGGGGAAGACGATCTTCACCGAGGGCAGCGCCGGGGCCGACCTGTTCCTGCTGCTCGCGGGCAAGGTCCGCGTGCACCGCGGCGACGCCGACCTCGCCGTCCTCGGACCCGGCGAGTTCTTCGGCGAGATGGCGCTGATCGACCAGGCACCGCGCTCCGCGTCGATTAGCACCGTCGAAGAGGCCCTGCTGCTGCGCCTCGAGCGCAAGACCTTCTTCACGCTGATCCGTCGCGAGAGCGAGCTGGCCAAGAAGGTGCTGTGGAACATGCTCCAGGTGCTCTCCACGCGGCTGCGCACCACCAACCAGGACCTGGCCCAGGCCCGCGAGGCGAAGGCGGGGACGGAGGAGATCCCGATCGACACCATCGAGGTGTTCGGGGGCCCGCGGCCGCCGGCCCCCACGCGGCTCCCGGGCGCCAGCCTTCCGCCTCCGCTCAAGAAGACGAAATGACGCCGCCGCCCGCCGCAGCGTTCCCCGAACGTCGACGACCGTTCCTGCTCGCCGTGCTCGCCGTGGCCGCCGCGCTGCCGGTTGCGTGCCGCGACGCGGGTCGTCGCCCCGCGGCACCGCCGAACGTCGACGCCGCGGCGACG
>CAZMRP010001074.1:0-1763 GCA_964568275.1 uncultured Myxococcales bacterium | reverse complement strand
GACGGCCTAGTCCGGACCTTCGTGCGGCGCGACGGACGGGTGCGCTTCGTGCCGGGACCCGGCGCCGCCCCGGCCCGCCACGCGGCCAACGGCCCGCCACTCCACGTGGGGCTGCCGCTGGGCGACTACTTCGGGGTGACCGAGACGGTCAATCCGATGCACGCGCTGTGGAGCAGCGGCCGCTGGAACAAGCTGATGCTGGCCCACGGCTGCTACTGGCACCGCTGCCGGTTCTGCGACACGAGCCTCGACTACATCCGCCGCTACGACCCGGCGCCGCCGGCCGTGCTCGTCGACTGGATCGAGGCGGTGATGGCGGAGACCGGTCGGAGCGGGTTCCACTTCGTGGACGAGGCGTTGTCCCCGGTGCTGCTGCGCGGGCTGGCGGACGAGTTGTTGCGCCGACGGCTGGACGTGACGTGGTGGGGCAACATCCGCTTCGAGCGGGGGTTCACGGCTGCACTGGCGGCGAAGCTGGCGCGGGCGGGGTGCATCGCCGTCAGCGGCGGCCTGGAGGCGGCCCACCCGCGCCTGCTGGAGCGGATCGACAAGGGGGTGCGCCTGGACGCGGCGGCGGATGCGATCCGCGCGCTGGCCGAGGCCGGGATCCTGGTCCACGCCTACTGCATGTACGGCCTGCCCTCGCAGACGGCGCAGGACACCGTGGACGCGCTGGAGTACGTCCGCCGGCTGTTCACCCGCGGCTGGCTCCGCTCGGCCTTCTGGCACCGCTTCGCGCTCACGGTGCACAGCGAGTTCGGCCGACATCCGGAGCGCCATGGTCTGCGGCTGCGCCGCGAGCCGCGTCCCACCTTCGCCCGCAACGAGCTGGCGTTCGACGACGAGCTGCAGGTCGACCACGAAGCCCTGGGGCGCGGGCTGCATCGGGCGACCTACAACTTCATGCACGGGGTCGGGCTGCGGAACGACGTGCGCTCGTGGTTCGACGTGCCGGTGCCGCGCCCTACCCTTCGCACCGCCGCTGCCACGACACGCCGTGGAGCGTCGAAGCCGCCGGTGCGCCGTCGGCGCGCTCGAGCGTCGCGGTGACGAGATAGGAGCTCGAGGGGCCCGCGCGGCGGCCCAGCAGGTAGTAGATCCCCGGCGTCGCCGGCAGTTCGATCGTCTCGTCTCCGCCCTCGCGGTGCCGCCGGCCTTCCACGAGCGACGCCATGCCGGAGTTGTGCTCGGAGATCTCGAGCCGGCAGTCGGGGCAATTGTCGCCCCAGTCGACCTCGATCCGCAGCGTGCCGGGCGCCGCGGCGCCGTAGGCCAGCAGCGGCGTGAGGCCGCGCAGGTGCTCCTCGGTCGCGGCGCCCTCCCGCCGGCCGTCCTCGAGGTAGGTCTCCTGGGTGTCCCAGCAGCTCTCGTCGGGTCGCTCGGGGGCCGGCTCGCGCCCGGGCACGCAACGTCCCGCCTCGCAGTGCGCGATCCCGAGCCGCTCCGGCTTCTCGCACTCGGACACCGGACACTCGGCGAGGAACCGCCGTTCGACGGCGAACAGGCCGGGCACGTCGCCCTCGCGGTGCACGTAGTGCGGGCCGTGCGGGCAGAGTCCCGGCCAGAGCTCGGCGCAGTCGTCGTCCCGTTCGCAGCGGTTCAGCGCCTCGCGCAACGCGAGGTAGCGTTGCTCGAGCGCCTCGCAGGCGCCGGCCGGGAGGTCGGCCGCGGGCTCGGACGGCCCGAGCGCCCCGGCGACGACGTCGCCGCCCGGCGCGTCCGCCGTGGGAGCAGCCGCCGCCGCGGCGTCCGCGCCCGCGTCG
>CAZMRP010001073.1:0-1763 GCA_964568275.1 uncultured Myxococcales bacterium | reverse complement strand
AGGGCCGTCGCCCAGACCGTCAGCAGCACCACGGTCTGGCCGCCGAGCAGCCCGCGGGGGAGCCGGCACGGTTCGCCGGGCGCCGGGCCGCCGCCTTCCGTCTTCCAGGGCCAGGGACCGTGGGGGTACACGTTGCGACACGCGAAGCCGAACATCTCCGCCGCTCCTTCGCCCGCCGCGTGCCGCCACCGCCCCCGGTTCGACCATCGCCCCGGGGGTCGTGGCGATCCACGAAGGGCCCGGCCCGCCCGGGTGCGGGCCGTCGGTTGCGGAGCTTGGACGGTCCGGCGCCCGGCTGCATTCCACGTCCGGCGACCGCCGCCGGTCGGACCGTGGGGGAGCGCGCCGTCGGTCGTTCAGGGGGCCAGGTGGCTGCAGCGGTCGCCGTCGCGGTAGACGGTGAAATCGCTGCGCGTGGGATGGATCGCCTCCAGCGCCCGCCACATGTCGGCGGTGCCGGCGAAGAAGTCGTAGTGGTTGCCGTCGATCGCCCCGCCCACGTCGTCGGCGCGGAAGCACCCGTCGTGGGTGAAGCCGCCGAGGCCGTCGACGGCCGGGATCGCCACGCCGTCCCACTCCTCGGCGTAGAGCACGGTGCCGAAGGGCAGGAACGAGGTATCGACGGCCCACGAGCGGAGCGGCTCGAGCGGGTTGGAGCGGGAGCCCATGCCCCAGGGGAAGCGGGTCGGGTCGAGCACGACGTAGCAGATGGTCCCGCCGGTGGGACAGCGGCGGCCGCAGGAGCAGGTGTCGGCGTAGTTGATCACCCGCCCGTCCTCCAGTCGACCGCTCCCTTCGATGCAGACGTCGTCGGAGAACTCCGCCGGCACCTGCGCGATGGGGTTGCACGACTCGTCGTACAACGTCGTGTCGTCCGCGCCGCCGTAGTCGGCCTCGTCGGCGAAGTAGTAGTAGGTGTTCCACATCGAGCCCACCGGCGTGCCCGGGTCGGTCGCCGTGTTGCGCACGGTGATGCGCGCGTCGGCGTAGGCCACCTCGGTGCCCGCGCCGTCGTAGCCGAACAGCTCCACGTGCCGTTCGAATCCCACGCCGCTGAAGGTGTAGCTCTGTTCGGTCGTCGTCGCCGGGTCCCAGGCCTCGCCCAGCGGCCAGTCGTCGGCGAACAGCCGCACGCCGGCCACGGTGCCGCCGACGGCGATGCGGAAACGGACCGGGTTGTCCACGGTGGCGCCGTCCGCCGGTTCGAGGATCGCGACCCACGCCCCGGCGTCCGCCGGGACGTCGCCGGCGTCCGCGTCCGCATCCGGCCCGACGTCGGGGTCGACGTCGGCGTCGGCATCCGCGTCCGCATCCGCATCCGGCCCGCCGGTCTCGTCACCGGGCCCGTCCGCGGACGAATCGCCGTCGGGGAGAATCACGCCGTCGTCGCCGCAGCCGGCGCCGAGCCACGCGACGGCGAGTCCGATGAGCCACGAACCCCTGCGGTGCGCCATGGTCTCCTCCCTCCGCCGCCCGTCAGCGAGGCGGATCGCGATCGGCCTTCGCGAACTCCTGCGCCAACCGGCGCAACCGCTCGACCCCCGGGGCGGCGCCGGCGTCGTCCGCGGCGACGCGGAGTCGCCGCTCCAACCCGACCAGGCGGGACCGTTCGAGCCGCAGGCGGAACCGGCGGCCGAACCGCGACCGGTCGCGCCGGGCCTCGCGCAGCCGTCGTTCGGCCGCGCTTCGCCGCTCGACGAGCCGCTCGTGCATCCGCTCCACCGCCTCGCGCGCGAACGCGGCGTAGGCCTCCGGCACGTGGG
>CAZMRP010001072.1:0-1764 GCA_964568275.1 uncultured Myxococcales bacterium | reverse complement strand
AGGCGGCGACGGCCTCCGCCGGTCGGCTCGCGCCGCCCGCCCGGGGCCGGCGACGGACGAAGGGAGGGCCGCGATGACGCGAGGCCTCTGGACGTTGTGGTTCGTGGCATCGGTGGCGGCGGCCTGCTCGCCGGGCGACGACTCGACGGACGTCGTCCCGCGCGACGACGGGGCCGCGGAGGTCGTCGATGACGGGTCGGCCCCCGACGGGGACGCCGAGGCGGGCGCGGACCTGCCCGCCGAAGCAGAGGCGGGCGGGGATGCGGACGCGGACGTGCCCGGGCCGGATGCCGACGCGGACGCCGACGCCCCGGCGGACGCGTCGTGCCCCGCGGTGCCCGAGCCGGCCCCGGTCTCGCAGCAGGCGATCGCCGGCGAGTCGCCGTGGGGCCGGCACGAGTCGACGACGGTCAACGGGTTCCAGGACGACTACCTCTACGACGCCACGGACTACCTGAAGATCGGTCTGCGGCGCGAGTGGGGCGGGACGATCGTCTTCTTCGGCATCGCCCGCGGCTACGGCCCCGGGATCAACCCCACGAACTCGATCGACGCCAACGACACGGGGCGCGAGGTCCAGGTGGCGTTCTACGACCCCGACCGGCACATGCAGAACTGCGCCTGGAACGCCTCCTGCAGCACGACGCCCTCGAGCTGTCCGGCGAGCATCACCTACCTCGGCTGGGACCCCGTGCAGGGCGGCAACCGCTGCAACCGCGGCTCGGGAGTCGAGAGCGTCGACTTCGCGGACGGCGTGCTGCGGGCGGTGACGAATCCGCTGTTCTGGAACCCGAACTGGGACCGCACCGACTGCGAGTCGGCCTCGGCCTGCACCGACCCCGCGTTGCGCGAGCGGCGCTCGGACGTGCGCGTCACGCAGTCGCTGCGCTTCGTCGCGACCCACGTCGTGCAGCTCGAGTACGCCGTGGAGAACCTGGCGGCCGTCGACCACGCGGCGACGCCCCAGGAGATGCCGACGGTGTACACCGCGAACGGCACCGGCGGCGCGGACGCGGATCTCTGGCAGGTGGTCGACTCGGAGGGTCGGCAGGTGGTCGTCGATACGCCCGCCGGGGGCGACGGGTTCATGTACGAGAACTTCGACAGCCCCGGCGGGTGGGTGACGCTGCAGGACGACGGGCGGACCTACGGCGTCGGCATCTACTACGAGAACCGGCTGACCGCCTTCCAGGCCTGGCAGCTGCGTTCGCTGCCGTTCAACAACGTCCGCGCGCTGTTCTCGTTCGGCCTCCCGGCCGGCGGCACGGTCCGGGCCCGCGCGTACCTCGTGCTCGGCTCGTTCGACACGGTCCGCGGCCAGGTCGCCTGGCTCGACGGCCGGCTGGCCCCCTTCGGCTCGCTCGACCGCCCGACCGCCGACGAGCACCTCTCCGGGTCCGTCACCGTGGACGGCTGGGCGCTGGACAACCGCGGGGTGGCCTCGGTGGAGCTGGTCATCGACGGCAGCCGGACGGTCCCGCTGACCTACGGCGGCAGTCGCCCGGACGTCTGCCTGGTCTGGCCGGGGTACGCCGGCTGCCCGGCGGTGGGGTATTCCGGCACGCTGGACGCGTCGACGCTCACCCCCTGCGGGCACCTGTTCGAGGTCCGGGCGACCGACACCGACGGGAACGTGCGGGTCGTCGCGGCGCGACGGGTGCTCGTCGACGGGTGATTCTTGCCCCGGGGCACGGTCGATCCTAGACTCGCCGCGTGAACGCGGGTGTTCCGTGGCGGGGAGCGGCGGGCTGGCGGACGGCGCTG
>CAZMRP010001071.1:0-1766 GCA_964568275.1 uncultured Myxococcales bacterium | reverse complement strand
AGCGGCTCGGCCGAGAACTCCGGGAGCGCGACGCGCTCGGCGCCGCCGACGAAGTTCGCGGCCCACGGGTCGAGCTCCGGGCCGTCGTTCAGCCACCAGGCGCGGTCGGTGGCGGCGTCGAGCGCGTAGGCCAGGCTGGTCGGCACCGGTCGCCGCTCGTCGAAGCGGTTGGTCAGGCCGGCGGCGAGCAGCACGCCGGTGGCGCCGAGCACGAACAGCAGGCGCAGCCAGCGTCCCTCGCGCGAGATCGTCCAGGCCAGCGCCGGCAGCAGCAGGCCGTAGCCCGCCACGATCGCCGCCGTCGGCGCCGCCACCCCCGGCAGCCGCAGCGCCGGGAACAGCAGCGTCACCGCCGGCGCCAGCAGGACGATCGTCGGCAGCGCGCAGGCGGCGGCGACGCCCACCTCCAGCGGCGAGGTCGGCTCGGGGCGCGCGCGCCAGACCAGCAGGCCCAGCGCGCCGAGCTGGAACAGCAGCGGCCAGGTGAGCAGGTGGCTGCCGCCGGGGGCCAGCACCAGCGACGCGCCGAGCAGCAGCAGCCAGCCCAGCGCGCTGCCCAGCGCCAGGTCGAGCAGCTCCAGCCGGTTGCGCCACAGGGCGAAGGCGCTCGACCCGAGCGCCAGGGCGAACAGCGCGAAGCCCAGCCGGTACAGTCCCGGGTCGTACGGGTCGCCCGCCCGCATCAGGTACAGCCCGGAGTGTCCGGCGCGCAGGGCCAGCCACAGCATCCAGGCCAGCACCGGGACGCCGACGGCGGCGACCAGGAAGGCGACCAGGCCGAGCAGCGTCTTGGACGGCGAGACGACGCCCTTTCGCAGGCCGACGAAGCCGACGGCGACGAACGCGGCGAGCGCCAGCAGCGCCAGCGGGACGACCCAGCCCGCGCCGTAGGAGACGAGTCCGACGCCGGGGAGGTCGAAGAACACCGCGTCGCCGGCCTGCAGTTCGCGGAGGTCGAGGCCGCCGAAGTGCCGGGCCAGCGCCAGGGCCTGCCGACCGAGGTGCTCGAGGCTGGCGGGGTCGAGGTGGGCGAGGTCGTCGCAGGGTGCGTGGTAGCACGCGACGCCGTCGCCGAAGGCGAGGTTCAACCCCGGCACGCCGGCGTGCTTGAACACGGCGAAGTCGGTCCCGTGCCCCAGGCGTTTCGCGACGTCGTAGAACACGGACGAGGCCACCGGGTCCTCGACCGCCGCGCCGTACGCCTCGACCAGCCGGGCGTTGCCGGGACTGGTCTCGAACAGCATCACCGGGCCGCGCACCCCGCGCGCCTCGAGGTTCACCACCAGGCCCAGCTCCGCGGCCGCGGGATGCTCGGCGACGAACGCCTCGGCTCCCACCAGGCCCGGCTCTTCGGCGTCGGTGAACACGAACAGCACGTCGTTGCGCGGCGGCGGGCCGGCGCGCAGGGCGCGTGCCGTCTCGAGCAGCGCGGCGACGCCGGCGCCGTCGTCCGCGGCGGCCGGGGCCTGGGGCATGCTGTCGTAGTGCGCGACCAGCGCCAGCGTCCGCGTCGAGTCGCGGCCGGGCAGCCGCGCCACCACGTTCTGCACGTCGACCACCGGGAACGGCACGCCGTAGTGCGCGCCGGCCCAGGTCGTCCGCTGCAGCTCCGGCGCGAGCCCGAGCCGCTGCAGCTCGGCGACGACGTACTCCCGGGCCCGGGTGTGGGCGGCCGAGCCGACCGGCCGGGGGGCAACGGCCAGCGCCGCGACGTGGACCAGGGCTCGCCGGGCGGAGAACTCCGCGGCCGGCGCGTCGGCGGGGCG
>CAZMRP010001070.1:0-1766 GCA_964568275.1 uncultured Myxococcales bacterium | reverse complement strand
TGCCGCCGGCCGACGGCAGCGACTACGCGGACGCCTCGACGCGCCCCTCGCGCAACCTGTTCCGCGACCCGTACAGCCCGTCGACCACCGTGCCGACCGCGGTGCCCGCGCCGCAGTTCGGCGACGAGGTCAACGACTTCACCGTGGCGCGCATCAGCGCCCGCTTCAACCGCTCCCGGGCGGAGCTCGAGTCGGAGTCGTACGTCGAAGGCGACTCGCAGGAGCTCGCCGCCCGGGCGCTGTACGGCGACTACGAGCTGTTCTTCCCCGCCGACTTCCTGTCGATCGGGAGCGGGGACGGACTGGTGCTGGCGAACGTCGAGGACGTGCTGCTGCGCTTCGAGTACGTGTCCGTCGCGCGCTCCGACTAGGGCCCGCGACGACGGGACGGAGATGACGATGATGCGAGGATCCAACGGATGGTGGTGGGGGGTGGCGGCGGCGGGACTGCTGCTCGCGACCGCCTGCGGCGGCGACGACACGACGGGCGCCGACGACGGCGGCGACGTGGCCGAGCCGGCCGACCAGGGCGAGGTCGAGCCGGACGCTCCCGACGCGGAAGCGGAGGCCGAGGTCCTTCCGGACGTGGAGCCGGACGTGGAGCCGGACGTGGAGCCGGACGCGACGGACGTCGGCGACGCGGAGGCCGAGGCCTGCGTTCCCGCGACCTGCGAAACGCTGGGAGTCGACTGCGGGTTCGGTCTCGACGACGGTTGCGGCGGGACGGTCGACTGCACCATCGGCTGCGAGTGTTCGGACGTGCTCGACTGCGCGCCGCAGCCGTGCCGGGTCGCCGCCTCGTGCACCGACGGGGCGTGCGTCTACGAGCCGGTGAGCTGCGGGACGCCCGCGGCGGCCTGCGACGTCACGACCGCCGCGTGCCTCGACGGGAGCTGCACCGGCGACGAGTACCTGCGGGCCTGCGGGACCGAGGTCTGTCCCGCGGCCTACTGCGACCCGGCTCCGGAACTGGTGGGAAGCGAACTGGCCTACGGCAACCGATGCATGTCGCTCGACGCCGCGCCCTGCGGCACCTGCCTCCTGGGGCGGCTCTCCTGTCGGGACCCCGACGGGCTGGTCTGCGACGACCTCGAGGCGCCGGCCGGCGGCTGGGGCAGCGTCGAATGCGACTCGACGGTCGCGGCCACCACCTTCCTCTACGTGGACAGCGAGTCGTCCGCGGGCGCCTCGGCCGACGGCAGCCGTGCGCGGCCGTACGCGACCTATGCCGCCGCGCTGAGCGCGATCGATGCCGGACGTCACAGCTCGGCCCGTGCCGTGCTCGTCGGCGGGGCTTCGGTCTTCACCACGCCGCTGCAGGTTCGTGACGGTCTCTCGGTCTACGGCGGCTTCGCCCGCGGCACCTGGCAGGCGCAGGCGCTGCCGGCCGCGGCGGTCCGGCCGCTCTGGAACATCGCCGCGTCGGCCGCCGCCTCGGGGCGGCTGGTCGGCGCGGTCGCCCACGCGATCCACGGTGCGACCGTGCTCTCGAACCTCGAGGTCCGCACGGCCGACCACGCCGGCAACACCAGCGGCGTGGGGAACTCGAACTACGGGATGCACGCCCACGACGCCTGGGCGCTCGAGCTGCGGTACGTCCGCGTGCAGGCGGGCGGCGCCGGCGCGGGAAGCAACGGCACGAACGGCACGGCCGGGACGGCTGGGGCCGGAGGGGGCGCGGGCGCCGACGCGGGCTACTTGGGTACGGACTGCCTCTGGGTGTCCGGTTCCGGGTCCGCCGGGGGGACCGGCGGGGCGGCGCCCGC
>CAZMRP010001069.1:0-1766 GCA_964568275.1 uncultured Myxococcales bacterium | reverse complement strand
CCGGAGAAGGGAGGCCGCCGACGTGATTCGTCCGACGAGTGTGGCGGTGGTGGTGTTGCTGTGCGCCGCGTGCGGCGGCGGGGGCGGCACGCTCGATGCGCCGGACGTCGCCGACGTTCGCGAGGACGGGGGCGAGGTCGACGGCGCTGCGGACGCGGACGGCGACGACGACGGCGGAGTCGATGTCGACGGCGGCGCGGACGCGGACGCGGACGGCGACGACGACGCGGGGGACGTGCCGGACGTGCCGGACGTGCCGGACGACGGCGCCGCGGATGTGCCGGAGGCGAGCAAGAGCTCGGTGCTGGCGGTGACGGCCGGCGGCGGCTCGGCGCGCGGCGGCAGCTACGGGTTGACGTTGAGCATCGGGACCCCGCAGCCGATGGGCACGGGGACGAGCAGCGGTTTCCACGGCGCGTTCGGACCGGGCGCCGTGCAGGGCCAGTAGGGGCGACGGAGGACGGGCATGCGTTACGCAGGTCTGGTGACGGTTCTGGTGGTGCTCGCAGCGACCGGTCCGGCGGCGGCCGACGCGCCGGCGTACCTGCCGGTGCAGGGGGTGTTGACGAACCTGGCGGACGGCACGCCGGTGGAGGGCGACCTGATGCTGCGGTTCGCCCTGTACACCTCGGAGATCGGCGGCACGGAGCTGTGGAACGAGTCGCAGTGGATCCTGGTGGAGAACGGGCTGTTCGCGGCGTACCTCGGCGACAGCACGGCGCTGCCGCTGACGCTGTTCCGCGACCACACGAACCTGTACCTCGGGGTGTCGGTGGGCGGCGAGGCGGAGATGGCGCGGTTCCAGCTGGGCAGCACCGGGTACGCGGGCTTCGCGCAGTACGCGGGGGACGCGGCGACGGTGGGCGGCCGGGCGGCGACCGACTTCGCGGGGGCGACGCACGGTCACGAGGCGAGCGAGCTGACGGGCGTGCAGACGCGGGTCACGGGGACCTGCCCGGCGGGGAACTCGATCCGGACGATCAACGCCGACGGGACGGTGGTCTGCGAGCCGGACGACGACAGCGCCACGGCCTACACGGCGGGCCCGGGATTGACGCTGACCGGCACGCAGTTCGGGGTGTCGTTCGCGGGGACCGGGACCGCGACCACCGCCGCCCGTTCGGACCACACGCAGGCCTGGTCGTCGCTGACCGGCGTGCCGGCGGGTTTCGCCGACGGCACGGACGACACCGGGACCTCGTACACGGCGGGGACCGGGATCACGATCAGCGGGACGACGCTGTCGGCCAACCAGACGACGATCGAGAACTGGGCGCGCGGCGTGTGCTACGACACGGCGACGGAGCTGCGGGCGGTGTTGGACTCGGTCTACGCCCCGACCGGTCACAGTCACGCCTGGAGCACGATCACCTCGATGCCGGCCGGGTTCGCCGACGGCATCGACAACGACACGACGTACACCTGGTCGACCCTGCCCGGTGTTCCGGCGGGTTTCGCCGACGGCATCGACAACGACACGGTGTTCTTCGCGGGCACCGGGTTGACGCTGTCCGGCACGACGTTCTCGGCCGACGCGAGCTACCTGCAGCGGCGGGTGACGGGGACCTGCGCCACGGGGACGGCGATCCGGGTGATCAACGCGGACGGCACGGTGACCTGCCAGAGCACGGCGGGCGGCACGGGCGACATCACCGCGGTCTACGCGGGGACCGGGCTGAGCGGCGGGGGCACGGTCGGCGACGTGACGCTGTCGGTGAACACGACGGCGATCCAGTCGCGGGTGACCGGCACCTGCGCCGCGGGCA
>CAZMRP010001068.1:0-1771 GCA_964568275.1 uncultured Myxococcales bacterium | reverse complement strand
GGTCGAGCCGCGCGCGCCGGCGGACGCGGCGGCGGACACCGGTGGTCCGGAAGGACCGGGTTCGGGGGGCGGCGCGGACGATTCGTGAGCCGGGGGGCATGAGATCCGAGGCAGGAGGAGCGGAAGCGATGTCCCGAGACGAAGCCCGGTCCGGCCGTCCGTACTACGTGACGACGCCGATCTACTACGTCAACGACGTCCCGCACCTCGGGACGGCCTACACGACCATCGCCGCCGACGTGTTCGCGCGGTTCCAGCGGCTGCGCGGCCGCAACGTGCGGTTCCAGACGGGTCTCGACGAGCACGGCCAGAAGATCGCCGAGGCGGCGGAGGCGGCCGGTGCGGAGCCGCGGGCCTTCGTCGAGGGGATGGCCGGGCCGTTCCGCGACGCCTGGCGGGCGCTGGAGACGACGCCCGACGACTTCATTCGGACCACCGAGCCGCGGCACCAGCGGGTGGTGCAGGCGCTGTGGTCGCGGATTGCGGAGCGCGGCGACATCTACAAGGGCTTGTACGAGGACTGGTACTGCACGGCGTGCGAGGGCTACTACACGGAGAAGGACCTGGTCGACGGGAAGTGTCCGGTGCACGACCGGCCGGCGACGAAGCTGAGCAGCGAGAGCTACTTCTTCCGGCTGTCGGCGTATCGGGACCGGCTGTTGGCGTTCTACGGCGAGCACCCGGACTTCGTGCTGCCGGCGACGCGGATGAACGAGGTGGTGCGGTTCGTCGAGGCGGGGTTGCGGGACCTGTCGATCTCGCGCTGCAACTTCAAGTGGGGGATCCCGGTTCCCGGCGACGCCGACCACGTGATGTACGTCTGGTTCGACGCGTTGACGAACTACGTCTCGGCGTTGGGCGGGGAGGGCGAGGAGGCCTATCGGACCTGGTGGCAGGCCGACGCGCACCTGGTGGGCAAGGACATCCTGCGGTTCCACGCGGTGTACTGGCCGGCCTTCCTGCTGGCCGGCGGGCTGCCGCCGCCGCGGCACGTGTTCGCCCACGGCTGGCTGACGATCAACGGCCAGAAGATGTCGAAGACTTTGCGCAACGTCGTCGAGCCGCGCAAGCTGGCGGAGACCTACGGCGTCGACGCGGTCCGCTACTACCTGATGCGCGACGTGAACTTCGGCCTCGACGGCGACTTCTCGCACGGCGCGGTCGTCGGTCGGATCAACGCGGACCTGGCGAACGACCTGGGCAACCTGCTCAACCGGACGATCGCCCTGGTGGAGAAGCTGGCGGGCGGCGTCGTCCCGCCCGCGGGGGAGCCGGGCGAGCGGGAGCGGGCGTTGCGGGCGTTCGCCGAGCGCACGGCGGGGCAGGCGGCCGACGACCTGGACCACTACCGCCCGCACCGGGCGCTCGAGGCGATCTGGGCCTTGTGCGGCGAGGCCAACCGGTTCGTCGACGGGGCGGCGCCCTGGGCGCTGGCCAAGGCCGGTCGGACGGCCGAGTTGCACGCCGTGCTGTACGCGGCGCTCGAGGCGCTGCGCTGGATCGGTCGGATGTGCCTGCCGGTGCTGCCGTCGAAAGCGGCGGTGCTGCTGGAGCGGGTCGGCGACGGGGGACCGTGGCGCTGGCCGGCGACGTGGGGGGAGCTGCCGGCGGGAGCGAAGGTGGTGCGCGGCGAGCCGCTGTTTCCGCGAATCGACGCCGAGCGTGAGGCGGAGCTGGCCCGGCAGCTCGGCCTGCCGAGCGGGCCCGCCGGTCCCGCCGTTGCGGGCGCCGGTGCGGCGGGCTCGGCTGCGGCGGTGTCCGGTGCGCCGTC
>CAZMRP010001067.1:0-1777 GCA_964568275.1 uncultured Myxococcales bacterium | reverse complement strand
CGTCTTGCCGGGACCCAGCGGATGACGGACGCGGTAGGCGATGCGACCGTCGGGGCCTTCGGCTTGGCGGACACGGGCTTGGCGGCCGCCGGCTTCGGGGCCGAGGCACGCTTCGGCTGCACCCTGCGCACCACCGCGGCCCCCTGGGCCTGGACCAGGTGCACCAGTTCCGTCAGCGTCAGTCCGTGAAGCGCGTTCAGGATCGTCTTGGCGAACTCGTCCGCGGCCTTCTTGATCGTCGTCTCGATGTCCGACATGGGCTCCTCCGTCTACGCCGGCACCGTGTCGCATCGGGCGACAGGTCGGCGCGGGGCGGGAGAAGAGCACGGTGGGGCGAGGAGGTCAAACCGCGCCGCGCCCGCCTGGCATCCGACGCACCGTCGCGGGGAGTTGCGCGGGAAGAGAAGGACGATCGTGCGCCTCCTGCTCGCTCAGCACGACGGCCGTCCCCATCCTTCCGTCATCCATCTGCGCCCCGCGGCGTGACCCGTGGTGCGCAAGGGCGCGCCGCGGTGCCTCGTCCCCGCCGACACGGACGGCTTGGTGCACGTCGAGGTCGTCATCGCGCGCATCCCGGAGCCGACAGCCACTGCGGACCACGAACGACGGCGCTCGTCTGCGTGCCTCCGAACGTCGGCGACCGTCTCCGTCCCGTCGAATTCCGGCCCGAAAAGGTCGATGGCACAGCACACACACCACAGCAGCCGCGAGCGAACGCCGAATTCGCCGCGGCAGAAGTCGATGGCACAGCACAGCCCGAGGAGGTCGATGGCACAGCGCACAGACGTCAGCGTTCCTGCAACTGCACAGCCCATCGACGCAAGTCGGCGCACGCCTCAGGATCGGGAACAAGCACATCCACCGCGTGCACCTTCCCAAGATCGGCGGACTTCGCACGAAACCCGCGCTCCGCGAGGTCGCCTGCAACTGCCTCTAGGGACGCCGCATCGCTCGTGCTCAGTTCGAGCTCCATCTTGCACGTCCTCGCCTCGTCCGCTCGGGCTCCACCAGTTGGACAGACCACTGAGACCGCCCCGATCCGCACGCGCCGATCGTCGAGCATCGCCGCCGTGACACCCGCCAACACACCAGACACCCTTGCCAACTCCTCGCGTTCCCGACCCGACACGACGCACTCGCCACCCGGACAACGCCCAGCACTCCACTCGACCTCGGCCGCAACAACAAGACCACGCTGTTGGCGAAACCAACTCCACGGTGCTAGCAGCAGCGGTCCACCGCTGCTCCTTTCCAGTTCGGGCTGCCCAATTCCGTCTGGCAACTCCACCGAACACTGCTCGTACCACCTTCCGTGGGACAACGCACGCCTCAACACTGCTTCGGCTCGACCGCACGGCCCATGCCACCGACCACCAGCGACCACGCGGTCCGCACACGGAGGCCGCGTTCGAATTCCCACCTCCTCCAGGACGGAACCCTCAAACCATATCGTCACCCGCCAGTCTGCAACACACTCCAGATCCAGCGAACGCCCACTGGCAATGCAGCGTGCGAGCCAGTCCCAGAGGCTCGCAGCCGTTCGTCCATCAACCACAAGCTGTCTGCCCGTCGGCGGTGCCGCACGATCGCTTCCGGCTTCCGCCGAATGCAGCATCGCTGCAAGAACAACGGCGTTCGTCGGCTCCGCAATCACCGCACCGGCTTCCGATTCTGCCGATCCGGGCGTGCTATGACTTGCTTCGGAACGGCATCCCCCGTGCCCCAGAGTTCCGTCAGCCGTGATCAGTGAGCCATAGGATTCCCGTCACTTCGGAAA